>JBAQWL010000222.1:0-4381 GCA_049298895.1 Gallionella sp. | reverse complement strand
AGACTCCCGACAAATGTCAGAAGTCTGCTGCAAGTTGAAATCGGTTACAAAAAAATATGGCATTTAGTAAATTGCATTCAATTGGTTACTATTCGTTTAAACTCGCATCTCCGGACAGGACTGATGTTACATATGAAGTTTGCAAGGCAATTCCGGCTTGACTCGGGGATTCAATAACCTGAAGATATCCGTAAACAGATTATTTAAAGATGTGCCAGTTGAATCAAGCTCCCGTAGTAACACTGACAAATCGTAACCCATAACCTTCAGGCGTTCTTCACCAAGCCAACGCAAATAGCGTCTGCACCACCGTTTCCGCAACGGGTTATTGATCACCGTTTTCCATTTCTCCAGCGGAGCAGTGTCAACCGCCTTGTAATCCCTGACTCCTGTCGAATCGCCCAACTTTCCGCTAAAACTGACTTGAGAAAAATTCTTGAGCACATCTGGATCAAATTCCAATTCAAGATATTCAGCAATTCTATACAGCTCCTTTTCAGGGGATTGCAAAAAATTTTCGTATTGAACCGCCAATATTTTTTCGTGGCGTGCTTGATAATCTTCAATCAAGTTCACCATCCCATCAAACAGATCGACCTTGCTCATCGACAAATCCCACTCCCCGTTACCCCAGGTTTCTACAATCGAGGCAATGATAGCCAACGGATTGCGCCACAGGAATATAAACTTACCTTCAGGAAAGGTATCAATAATTTCGTCCGCGATCAGCGCATAGCGGGGGGTCTTATCCAGGAAGTACCGCGCATCCTTATTTTTTGAAGCCCTCCGATAAAGCTCACGCATAGTCAATCCAACCGCCGACAAGTAATCTTGCCTTCCATTGGGTAGTTCCTGAATAAACTCCATCAATGCGACATGAGCCCAATGGTGAGAATATTCTGCGCGAACGCCCTGCTCCTTTAGCGCATATATAAACGGCAACAACACCCAAGGTTCCGCCACGGATGAAATTTGTTTATCTGCAGCTAATACTCGTTGCAATAGAGTAGAACCAGCGCGTGGCATTGAAAATATAAAAAGTGGCTTCATCGTATTTTGGCATTCAGCCGCTTAATCCATTTTGGATTTACAGTTTAGATTGACTGCCGTTGGTTGCTAATGCACCTTTGGCCAGTCCATCATTCTGAATATTGATATCAGAAAGTGATTTCTCGATATCGTTTTTGACATAGTTATATATGGCCATTTCCAAAGGGTTGTCATTAGTAAATTCTTCAAGAGCGCCATCGGGTATGCCCTCATCCCACTCAGAAATATTTGCTTTGGTTACTCCCAAAGTAGGGAATCCAAGCTTATGTGCAAGAATATTCACTGAGCCTTGAAGACTTTCTGTCAGGCCGATAAAAATGAATTTTTCATTTAGCAACTCCTTGTAATTATCAAGTGTGATGTTCGATGGCAGGAACTGGCAAATGTAAGATTTTTTATTCTCCCTAAGATAATCTTCAAGGCTTAAACCCTTTTCTATTATCTCATGTGCCTTCCCTGCTCTTAGTGCACCAACCCCATCTTCTTTCGCTTCTCGCTTCACATAAAAATAAGTTGGTAAGTGCACATCAAACGGATTGCGCAAAATTGATATGAGTTGATCCGATTCGGGATAGTAATCAAGCACACCTGTCCCTCTTGCATTGTTGAAGTGACCGTGAATACACAGCCCTGTCCTTAATTTCTTTTTAAATAATCCACTATATAATGTGTGCTTAGCAGGAGGCTTATTTTCCTTCTCGTTGTAATAGTGTTGCAAAAATCCCGCACCAAACCATGACCTAAGAACATCTGAAAATGACGTACCACCACATTTAGGTATATGTACTGATATTAGCGGCTTATGTGAATCGTAAGTTTTCATTTTGGTTTATCAACCTGTAGCAATATTATTTCACTCAAGGACGCGGAAGTTTCTACGGGATAGCGCATCCCACTGCTTGACCCATATACATAGGGCAAAAACACCCAAGTTTCTGCAACGGTGAAATTATCTATTTGCGGCCAACACCCGTTGCAATAAAGTTGAGCCAGAACGTGGCAGCGGAAATATAAAATGCGGTTTCGACATCATTACTATTGTATTAATCGGCTAACGATTGATTTCAAGTATCGCTTAAATATACCCAGCCACTTCCCCACGATACTTCGTATTTTCCATATAAAAATTCTTATATTGCTTGGGCCCGCTCTGAATTCCCGGTTTGCCTTAACAATTCTTTGATCAACAACCACATCATCAGGAAGCCGAAATGTTGTCATGTCACTCAAAACCACGTTAAACCTGTCAGTATCGCCGCAGTGCACTCCCGTTCCATCAAACCCTATGTTTTGAACCAGAGATTTTGTTGGATAAAGCGTGTACTGATCATTCATAAACTGGGTATACATGCACCGCACATCCCATGCTTCAAGCGAGCCATAAGCGACATTCTTTAACATCACCAACAAATCTTCCCCGTTTTTGATAAATGCTTGGGTCAATTTCTTATTGGCCGAAAAATCGTCGAATTCATTCCGGGTAATTTCGCGGACACTTTCGTACCTCTCTTTAGTGAAGCCGCATCCCCAAGCACTCATTCTTCCCAGGAAAAATGCGTCATATTGGTAAGAAGAAGGGGGGTGCATCGGCGGACAGTATCCTGAAATGCTAAACACCCTACCATTTTCTCCATATCTGTCGAAGGCCTCATTGATGAAATTCAAGAATCCAGGCGCAGTGACAATATCATCTTCCATCAGGATAAATCGATCATGTTTATTCAGTATAATTACCAGCGCAGAAAATGTATTTTCTGCAGCCCCGAGATTTTTCTCACGTTCGAATATCGTAATCGACTTAAACCCATCTATGCTTCTCAGGTAACTTCTAACGGATGCCACCTTTCCCGCATCTGAGTCCGCCCTCTGGTAATCAGATGCGACATATAGATCGGTCTGATCTGCAAGGATATTTCTCCGCAAGGCGGTAACCGTCATTTTCAAATGCTCAAGTCTGGCATATGTGACAATCAAGACAGGAGCCAAATCTGGTCCACTCATCAACTTATCCTTTTCTTCTAAATTGGTGGCGCAGATATTCGTGCTAGATCAAGCTGCTAAAGTTTTTTTCAATTCAACTTGAAACTGAGAACGATTATTTTGCAAGCAGCAAATCGAAGCGATAGTGACTGTTTAGTAGGCTGGGATCCTGATTGCAGGTTTCTGCGTTGTTGAAGCCAGCATACTTGGCCATTTCGACGAGTATTTCCTTTTTATACCAGGTGCCAACCGCCGGGGCATTATTTTTTATCGAATCAAAATATGCTTTGACCCATTCCGGTTTGTTGTAAAACGTAAATAGCCGGTCTATATCAGGAATGTCGCCAACCAAAAACAATCCATCCTGCTGCATAGACTGGTAAATTGTCTGGAATATGGAAACAGCTTCACGCTCATTGAAATGCTGCAAGGCGCCGTACATGATACCTTTTGAGAAGGCTTCTTTCGGAAGGCTCACATCCCTGGCATCTGCATGAAGCACAGTAATGTTTGGATATAAATTGGTGTCTATCCTTTTAAGCAACGCCTCAGAATAATCAACAACAGTAACCGCCTTGCACTTCTGAGAAAAAGGCGCAGCAATCAAACCATTTCCAGCACACAGATCGAGCAAACTATCGCTTGGGGCAAGCTTGATGGTTCGCTCAATTTGATTCAGGGTAAATTGCCACCGCTGCGGATCAATCGGCATCCCATTGGCTGTATGCCCAACCTGATAATACAGATCATCATGCTTAAGCCTGTCGTTGTTCGACCAGAATTCTGCCCAATAGTCTTTTTGCGAATCAACTTGATTCATGCTTTGCCTCCTCAGTTACAACTTCTCCGGCTATTTCCAGTAATCGACGAATCCTGATTTGAAATACAGGAAATCTGTTTGAAATTCCGTGTTGATCAATTTAACGACGGCTTCAACATTCTTCGGTTTTTTCTTGAAAAGCACCCACATTTTTGATGTCGGGCAGTATATTGAACATGTGTAACCCCACTGTCCCATCAAAATCTCCATGCTTTTGTTGGTGTGGAAAGCGCAATGCACAGGCAACAAGTAAAACCAGTTTGGATCCTTTGGGATTTTTTCGCACACCACCGTATGGAAAATCAAGCAACCTTCGTCTGAAACAAGGGAATTGATTTCATCAAGATAGCGTCGCTGGGTAACATGTTCGAAGACCGCACTATTAATTACTACCGAAAATTTTCTATTTGCAATTTCGCTGCCCGATAAAAAATTCTTCTGTGGCATCATGTACTTGTCATAGTTGTTGATATTGATACCGAAATACTTATCCATGATTCCCGAAAACCTTCCATACCCGCTGCCCCAATC
>JBAQWL010000221.1:0-4742 GCA_049298895.1 Gallionella sp. | reverse complement strand
ATCTCGATCAAGATCAGCTCAATGATTCCGACCTATCAAGACGTGGATACATACGCGGTGAGCAATTACAGGACTTCATCAATCGCGAGCTGAAAAATCGTTCTATCGAACAATTGGACAAGCCCTTCATCGCTCTTGCTACTCAATTATCCACTGGTAATGCGGTCGCCTTCAATCGCGGCAATACTGGCATGGCAGTGCGAGCTTCAAGCAGTATCCCGGCTGTGTACTATCCGGTTCTGATTGGTGGTAAAGAATACGTGGATGGTGATCTGAAGAAGCCAGTTCCGGTCACCGTGGCACGTGAGATGGGTGCAGACATTGTGATTGCGGTGGATGTTCTGGAACAGCCTAAAGATAATCCTTCGTCGCTAGACGTCATCGATATCCTCAAGCAAAGTCTCCGCATCATGCGGCAGTCGATCCTGGAACGCGAACTTGAATCGGCACAGATCGTGATTCGCCCTGACATTGGGAAAACGCCCGAAATGAGTATGAACAACAAATTGCGTTTGATCAAGAATGGTGAAGATGCGGCTACTGCGGTGCTGCCACAGATACGCGAGTGGGTGCAGAAAATCGCCAACAAAAAAATGTCCGAAAAAAACAAATAATCCGAAACATGAAAACCGGACTCGCGTGCAGTCGATAAGCGCGCTAGGAAAAACAGTAAATCTCGCCGGAGAAGGCTTTCTTAATACTTCCTTCGATGGAGTGTGCAAGGTCAATCTGCGTTTCAATCTTCTTTAGTTTCTTTGCGCGCCTATTGCCTATGCGTGAAAAATAGAATTTACCTTCAATTGCGGGCTACCATACCAGCCTCGAATGGCCCGTCCAGGGAATTCCGAAACAGTATTAAAGTTAACCATGAGTTTCTATTGCGCCGCCTTACCATATCAACCCGATGCTGCTTGTTACTACGCTGCACTGGCTGATTTACCGTGGGCGGTATGGCTGGATAGTGGCGGTATGGCGCGCTATGATATCTTGACCGCAGCGCCACAGCGCACACTGGTGTTGAATGATGAAGCAACACAAGACGATCCATTTGATCTGCTGCGCAGAGAATTGGGGGAAAGGTTAACCCCTATATCGAACGTGCCATTTGCCGGTGGCGTGCTGGGCTATTGGAGTTATGATCTAGCGTGCCGGATGACGGCACTATCGAGTATCTCACAGGATGCTGAGCACCTGCCTTATATGGCGGTCGGCATCTACGATTGGGCTCTAGTGCTGGATCATCAGCTACAAAGCTCGTATCTGGTGTCGCACCAACGTTTTACCGAAACCGTAGAGCTACTCCCGATAATTCTTGCGCGGTTACAAAATCAGCTGCCTCTGCCTGCCGATACTTTCCAGGTGCATGGCAAAGTGCGTTCCAACTTCACCCCGGAAAGCTATGCGACTGCATTCAAGGCGGTGCAGAAATACTTGCAGGAGGGAGATTGTTATCAAGTCAATCTTGCACAGCGCTTCAGCGCAAAGGCGGAGGGCAATGCGTTCGGTGCATATTTGAAGTTGCGAAGCCTAAGCCCCGCTCCATATGCAGCCTTTCTGAACCTGCCGCAAATCCAGATACTGTGCAACTCGCCGGAATGCTTCATTAGTGTACAAAATGGCAAGGTAGAAACCAAACCTATCAAAGGCACACGCCCGCGTAGCAGCAATGTACAGAAAGATTCCCAGCTTGCTGATGAACTGCGTAATCATCCTAAAGACCGTGCGGAAAATCTGATGATTGTCGATCTGTTGCGCAGCGACCTGGGCAAAAGCTGTTTGCCCGGCTCAGTGCTGGTGCCGAAATTATTCGAGGTGGAAAGCTTTGCCAATGTACATCATCTGGTCAGCACGGTGGAAGGCCAACTAGCGCCAGGGCGGGATGCGTTGGACGTATTGCGTGATTGCTTTCCGGGCGGCTCTGTTACTGGCGCACCCAAACTGCGTGCGATGCAAATCATCGAACAGCTGGAGCCGAACAGACGCGGCATCTATTGTGGCGCAATAGGCTATGTCGGCTTCGATGGCAACATGGATACAAATATCGTCATTCGGACATTGGTATATTCCGGTAATGAGATTCGTTGTTGGGCGGGCGGCGGGATTGTCGCGGATTCCGATGAGAAAGCGGAGTATCAGGAGACGCTGGACAAGGCGTCCGCCATGCTTAAACTGCTGAATCAATATGGCGGCGGATAAAAGTCAAAAAACTATCGACCATGGAATAAACAGAAAAGGCGAATCCGATCTTGACTATTTCAAAGGCTTGTCGGTTTCTATAATGTTTAAAATTGATCTTCATATCGCGCGCGGTATGGTCAGCGCGAACGGGCAAATACTCAGCACCGGAGACGCGCTGATGTTTAGTGTTGTTCGATATGGTTTAACCAGGGTTTTCAACCCGAATGATCCGCACTACTTCCTTTATCTTACGTAAACTGCGCATGACATAGGCAAGGTGCAGGCGGTTATTCACTTTCAGAGTAAAGTGCAGGGCAGTGTATTCGCCCTCAGGAGTGAAGCTGATATTCTCAATGTTGGCATCGGCCTCCGCAATTGCAGCAGCGACCTTTGCCAGCACGCCACGCTGATTGGCGGCCAATAGTTTGATATTGACATCGAACGGACGACTGATATCTTTGCCCCACACTACATCCAGCCATTGCTCGTTACTGCTGCGTCCTCTGCGCAAAGTATGGCAGTTATGAGTATGCACGATCAATCCCTGCCCGCGTTTGATTACGCCGATAATCGGGTCGCCTGGGATTGGGCGGCAGCATTGCGCGAACTGCACTGCCATTCCCTCTGTGCCTTGTATTGTGATGGGTGGAAGAATAGTTTCACTTGACCCCGTCTCGCCGATGTTGGCCAGTTGCCGCGCCACAACCAGGTTGAGGCGTCGCCCCAGCCCAATGTCGGCGAGCATATCCTGGCGCGTTTTCATGCCGGTATCCCTGAGTAGCTTGCTCCAGTGTGCATCGTCAACGTCATGCGGCCCAACACCTAGGGAAAGCAGTGCCTGGTTGAGCAGTCGTTCACCCAATTGGGCAGATTCACCGGACTGCATGGTCTTGAGAAAATGCCGGATGTTGCTGCGCGCTTTGCTGGTGGCAACATAACTCAGCCAAGCCGGATTGGGCTTGGCGTACGATGCGGTGACTACTTCCACGCGATCACCATTCCTGAGTTCGGTGCGTAAAGGCACCAGCTCATGATTTACCTTCACGGCAATGCAACTATTACCAATGTCGGTGTGGACGCTGTAGGCAAAGTCCACCCCGGTTGCGCCGCGCGGCAGAGAAAGTATCTTGCCTTTAGGCGTAAACACGTACACTTCATCGGGGAATAAATCCACCTTGAGATGTTCCAGAAATTCCGAAGAATCGCTGCTTTGGCTCAGGCTTTCCAGAAGATCCTGTAGCCACTGGTGGGTCTTCTTGTGCAGGTCGTTGATCGTATCGTGACTACTCTTGTACAGCCAGTGCGAGGCGACCCCGGCATCGGCGATTCGGTGCATATCGTGGGTGCGTATTTGAATTTCGATGGGTGTGCCAAAAGGACCAAACAGTGTTGAGTGCAATGATTGGTAACCGTTCACTTTGGGGATGGCGATATAGTCCTTGAATTTTCCGGGGATCGGATTGTATAACCCATGCAATACGCCCAATGCCATATAACAAGAGGCAAAGTCATTTACCAGTATACGAAATCCGTAGATATCCAATACCTCGGCAAAGGCCAGCGACTTGCTTTGCATCTTATCGTAAATGCTGTAGATGTTCTTTTCGCGACCGGTGACTTCCGCCTCAATATTATGTTCGGTGAGACGTTGCCGAATTGCCTCGAGTATTTTGCCGAGCACTTCACGACGGTTACCGCGTGCGACTTTGAGTGCCTTGGACAGCACTGTGTAACGGTTAGGGTGCAGATGCTTGAAGCTGAGATCCTGCAATTCCCGGTAGATGTCATTGAGACCTAGCCGATTGGCAATCGGCGCGTAGATTTCCATGGTTTCGCGGGCGATACGCTCACGTTTGTCGATTGCCATGGACTCCAAAGTGCGCATGTTGTGCAATCGGTCAGCCAGTTTGATGAGAATGACCCGCACGTCGCGCGCCATCGCCAGCAGCATCTTTCTGAAGTTCTCAGCTTGGGCATCTTCGCGGGTCTCAAACCTGATCCGATCCAGCTTACTGAGTCCCTGGACTAATTCTGCAACCGGCTTGCCGAATTTTTCCGCTAGCTGTTCAGAGCTGACTTCGGTGTCTTCCACCACATCGTGCAAAAGTGCGGCAATGATTGCTTGAACATCAATGTGTAGAGGAGACAGAATGCGCGCGACGGCGATGGGATGGGAAACATAAGGGTCGCCGGACTGGCGCATCTGGCCTTGATGCGCGGCACGGCTGAATTCAATCGCTTCACGGACATGTTCGACATCCTGCGGCTTAAGGTAGGTGGAGAGCTCCTTGATTAATAGGTCTGCATCTGCCATTTACTATCACGTCGATTATGTCCAACCAGGATTAGGCTTGACCACGATTGAGTATTTCCTTGCCTACCTTGCCTTCGCTGATTTCTCGGAGCGCGATGACGGTAGGCTTGTCTTTGATGTTTTCCACCAGATGTGTTGCGCCATTGGACAGCTGGCGGGCGCGATAGGCGGCTACCAGTGTCAGCTCGAAGCGGTTCGGTATTTGCGTCAGACATTCTTCAACGGTAATGCGTGCCATGGTTTACTCCGG
>JBAQWL010000220.1:0-7405 GCA_049298895.1 Gallionella sp. | reverse complement strand
CAGTGAACAAGACTGTGGACGTGGGTGGAAACAGCGGCGTATTGAATCTTCCGCTGGCTTCCAGCTCAATCTCCGAGACTGACAGTATCGTTCGCGCCAGGGACGGCCAGATCGTCGCAATCGGCGGCTTGATGCGTCAGGCAACGTTCGATGACCGTTCCGGCCTGCCAGGTTTGCCCAAGAGCATATTCGGTCAAACCAGCCAGCGCAGCGAGAAACGTGAGTTGGTTATTCTGCTTAAACCGACCGTGGTGGACAGCGATAAGGACTGGTCGGATGACATTACGCAAAGCCGTGATCGCATAAAGAACATGAGCGGGCAGGGCGCGCATCCTTGAAATGTATCTAGAACACTTTGGCCTGCGAGAAACCCCCTTCAGCCTGACCCCTGACACCAGCTTTTTTTTCGCTTGCTCCAGCTATCAAGAGGCGCTTAATACCCTGCTGGTGGCGGCGCGTAATGGCGAGGGCTTTATCAAAATTACCGGTGAAGTGGGTAATGGCAAGACCTTGCTGTGCCGTAAATTCCTCGCTACGCTGAATCAGGGTCAGCAGTCTACTACGTTGATCGGCACGCAGGATCAAGCGGCCGTTAAAGCTGCTGCACCACGTTTTATTACTGCCTACATTCCTAATCCCTATCTCGAACCGCGCAGTCTGTTGCTGGCCTTGGCAGACGAGTTTCGCGTGACGCTGGAAAAAGATGCCGATCAGCATATGATGTTGAAAGGACTGACGCGTGCGCTACTCGATTGTGCACGCAACGGTCAGCGAGCGTTAGTGTGTCTGGACGAGGCACAGGCAATGCCGCTGGAAAGCCTGGAGGTGCTGCGCTTGCTGACCAATCTGGAAACTGAAAAGCGCAAATTGCTGCAAGTGGTGCTGTTCGGCCAGCCTGAGTTGGAAGAGCGCTTGCGCCATCATTCGATACGCCAACTGCGTCAGCGCATTAGCTTTCAGTACGATTTGAAAGGCTTGCGCAGGGACGAACTGGAACGTTATCTGCGTCATCGCTTGGTGGTGGCTGGTTATAGTGGTGAAACGCTGTTTGGTAGCGGCGCGGTGGGCAAGCTGCACCGTATCACTAGCGGTACACCCAGGTTGGTCAACATCGTGGCCAATAAAGCATTGATGTTGGCTTATGGTGAAGGAAGACAACGGGTATTGGCTGCGCATATTCGCGATGCAGCAGCTGATACCCCGGAAGTACGCCGCGACTGGTTGCCCTGGACGGTGACGCTGACATCGGTAGCGCTGACTGCATTGTTGGCTAGCAGTTGGGTGGCGCTGAAATGAGTGTCATTAATCAAGTACTCAATCAGCTCGAGCAGCGCGGTGCGCACCACGCAGCGAGGCAACCTTTGGTACACGCGGTTTCGCGTACCAGGCGTGATTTTATTGTACCCGTGCTGGCGATCGTATTTGCGCTGACAACAGGAGTCGCTGCGTGGCAATGGATGTTACCCAGCAAATCGGCGGCTGATGTTGAGGTTGTTGCAGCACAGGGAGGCATTTCGCCAAGTGCGGATGAACCAGAGAATTTTATGTCAGCACAACCATCTATCGCTACTGATAGAGCGTCAGCATCAGACGTTATGGCAACGGAAACGACGGGGGAGCCGCTTGTACTCACTTCGAAGTTAAGTCTGGAATTGAGTTCTCTGCCGTTACCTGCTTCCCTTAGATATGGCTCAGATCATGTAGTACGGCCAGACAGCGGCAATCCTATAGAAAATTCTTCTCCCGCATCCAACCCTGAAAAAGTTGCCCAAGTACCTACAAGCCGCCCAAAATCAGCCTCATCAACTACAGCAAACTCAAAGGCCGTTGCTTCGACTTCAGGCAATACGGCGCCGATCAAGCAAGTCAGCTCAAAACAACGTGCCGACGCGGAATTTCTCAGGGCGGTTGGGCTGATGCAGCAGGGACGCATCGCTGGTGCAATATCAGGATATGAGGCAACTTTGCGCCTGGAAGCCGGGCATGAAGCAGCGCGACAGGCGTTGGTCGCCTTGCTGTTGGAGGGCAAGCGCAGCGCTGATGCTGAAAAGGTATTGCAGGAGGGTTTGAATGGCACACCAGAGCATACTGGTTTCACCATGTTGTTGGCGCGCTTGCAGGTGGAGCGCGGCGCACTTGCACAGGCCATTTCGACACTGGAAAAGTCCTTGCCGTTGGCCGATGAACAAGTTGATTACCGTGCATTTTTGGCGGCATTGCTGCAACGTCAAAATCGTAATGAGGAGGCGAGCCAGCATTATCGGATCGTGTTGCAGCACTCCCCAAACAACGGAATTTGGCTGATGGGTTACGGCATTTCCTTGCAGGCATTGCAGCGTAATGTTGAAGCCAAAGAGGCGTTTCAGCGTGCGTTCGATACGAAAACCCTGACACCGGAGTTGCAGGCCTTCGTGCAGCAAAAACTCAAAGAGTTGTAGGGGCAATCTCCAGCTTCCAACCTCATCTGGCACCCCTACATTCTTCCTGACAAGGGTAGGGACGGTTTGGATTTTAGGTGGTTGGGGGGTTGTATTAATGCGGTAATGTCCTTGCCACCACCCACGTGCTGATTTCAGTTGCTCCCCGTTGAAGTACTGCGCTGGCGAGCGCCCTGAGGCTGGCTCCAGTGGTCAGTACATCATCCACTAGTGCGACATGTTTGCCGGTTAGGTCGATATCGCATCGAAATGCGTAGCGCATATTTTTGTCACGCGCCTTCCATGGCAGAGCAGATTGCGGCGGCGTGTCGCGTATGCGCTGGCAACTGTCGGGCAACAGCTTGATATTCAGCTCGCGTGCAACGGTTGCAGCGAGCAGTAATGATTGGTTGAAGCCGCGTTCTCTTAACTTGACGGGGTGCAGCGGCATCGGCAGCAGATACTCTGGCAGTGCATTAGCGTCGACACGCTGCGCCAGCTTTTTGGCGAAGGTGCGTGCCAGTGCGAGCTGCCCGCCGTATTTCATTGCCTGAATGAGCTTGTCGAGCGGGAAAACATAACTGAATACGGCAGTAGTGCGGGTAAACTGCGGCGGATGCCTCAGGCACTTACCGCACACTTCCCCATTCGGTGTAGGCAAGGCGCAGACCGGACAGAGTGGGGTAAGCAGATAGGGCAGGGAATTGTTGCAGGCCGCACACCATAGGCCATCGTGGCTCATGCTTCCACACAACGCACAGGGCTGAGCGGGTAGTATATGCTCAATCATTGAGCGGATGTTTAAGTTTGAGCGCCGTAAAATTGACAAGGCATGGCCCTTTCTAGGAAGATGCGTCGTTATCCCAAATAACTTCCCAGCATCCTCCCAATCGGGAGGCGTCAAGAAAATGCATCATACCAACACTTAAAAATATGAACACACAAACTATCGAATTTATTCGTCCAGCCAAACACTCCGCCACCCCGGAACGCTGGAGTGTCAGTGAAGTGGAAACGCTGTTCAAACTTCCGTTCACCGATTTGTTGTTTCGCGCACAGCAAGTACACCGTGAGAATTTCGATCCGAACGCGGTGCAGCTTTCGACTTTACTGTCGATCAAGACCGGCGGCTGTTCTGAGGACTGTGGGTATTGCCCGCAATCGGCGTTCCATCAAACTGGCGTGGAAAATCGCAAAATGTTGGAACTGGATGAGGTGGTCAGCGCCGCCAAAGTTGCTCAGAACAATGGCGCGAGCCGTTTCTGTATGGGTGCGGCATGGCGCGAACCGAGCAAAGAAGACATGGCCTACGTGGTGGAAATGGTTAAAGCGGTGCGCTGTTTGGGCATGGAAACCTGCGCCACACTAGGTATGTTGAATGATGCGCAGGCTGAACAACTACGGGATGCCGGGCTGGATTACTACAATCACAACTTAGATACTTCGCCGGAATTTTACGGTGACATCATCAGCACGCGGGACTACCAGGATCGCCTCGATACCTTGGGGCGGGTGCGTAAGGCGGGTATGCGTGTGTGCAGCGGCGGCATCGTCGGGATGGGCGAGAGCTTGATTCAGCGTGCCGGGCTGATCGCGCAATTGGCTAACCTCGAACCCTATCCCGAAAGTGTGCCAATCAACAATCTGGTCAAAGTGGAGGGCACGCCGCTAGCCCTAACTGATGATCTAGATCCACTCGATTTCGTGCGCACTATCGCAGTTGCGCGCATCACCATGCCGACCGCGCGGGTGCGCCTTTCTGCTGGGCGGCAACAGATGTCTGATGCGGTGCAGGCTCTATGCTTTCTCGCCGGAGCGAATTCGATTTTTTATGGTGAGCAACTACTGACTACCGGCAATCCTGAGGTGGAGCGTGATCGCGCTTTGATGGGGAAGTTGGGCATGTATCCATTGGTCGAGAAGACCTGATGCCGTTTGCGTAGCTTATAGTACGCATACTTTACGTTATTCCGACTGCAGGCAGTTATCTTGTGTGTTCATTCTGATACTTAGGAGCGCACATGGATTTCTCGCTACGCTCGAAATGACAAATTGATTTAACCGATGCCTTTCTCTGCACTTCAAACCGAACTCAATGTACGCGCTGCACTGGGTTTGCTGCGCCAGCGAAGCGTACTGCAAAGCCCGCAATCACCGCACATAGTAGTCGATGGTAAACCCTATTTGTCTTTCAGTAGCAACGATTACCTGGGGTTGGCCAACCATCCGCTGCTTGTCGCAGCCCTTCAACAGGGTGCAGAAAAATTTGGTGTTGGGTCGGGCGCGGCACATTTGGTGAGTGGTCATACACAGGTACATCAGCAGCTTGAGCAGGAGCTTGCTGCATTTGTAGGCAAACCTGCCGCACTGTTGTTTTCTACTGGCTATATGGCCAATCTCGGTGTGGTGCAGGCCTTGATTGGCAAGGGCGATACGGTGTTTGCCGACAAGCTTAACCATGCTTCGCTAAATGACGCGATGCAGTTGTCGCACGCGTCCGTTAAACGTTATCGCCATAACGATATGGCGCAGCTGGCGCAGCTGCTTGAGAAAACTGCAAGTGGGCGCAAACTCATCATCACCGATGCGGTGTTCAGCATGGACGGTGATCTGGCGCATTTGCCGGAATTGCTGGCGCTTTGCGAACAGTATGATGCCTGGCTGCTGGTCGATGATGCCCATGGTTTTGGTGTACTGGGAGAGCAGGGCCGGGGTAGTTTGTCGTATTTTGGACTGGATGCCCCGCGAATTATTTATATGGCAACGCTAGGCAAGGCTGCCGGGGTGTTTGGCGCATTTGTCGCGGCTGAGTCCATGGTGATAGATACACTCATTAATCATGCGAATAGTTACGTCTATACCACAGCTACACCGCCCGTATTGTCCAGCGTATTGCTGGAGGGATTACGACTAATCGCAACAGGAGAGCAGCAGCGTGCTCACTTGCAACAACTGATTGCACAGTTGCGTCATGGTTTGCGTGGTCTGCCGTGGCGCTTGATGTCCTCGCCCACGGCCATACAACCTTTGCTGGTAGGAGATAATCATGCAGCGCTGCAATTGAGTGCCAAGCTGCGTGAACGCGGCATTTGGGTTGCAGCGATTCGTCCTCCGACCGTACCGCGTGGCACCGCTCGTTTACGCATTACCTTGTCCGCCGCGCACATGGTTACGGATGTTAGGCGCCTGATAGAAGCATTGCATGCGCTTGCACGTTGACGATTATGGGTATACAGGTGCGGGTAGCAGCGGGGAGCTGCTGCTGATCCACGGTTGGGGAATGCACAGCGGATTGTGGGGCGGCATTGCTGAAAAACTAGCGCAGCATTTTCGCGTGATGACGGTGGATCTGCCAGGGCATGGTTACAACGCAGGAGTAATAGCACCATTCGGAATGAGCCTATCGAAGACTGAACCCGCAAATAGCTTGCGGTTAGACAAGCTCACCGCGAGCGGATCGGCGTTTCTTCTGGATGCCGTCGTCGATGAATTATCCGCACAATTTACCGGGCCGCTTGCTATATGTGGCTGGTCGCTGGGCGGACAGATTGCCTTGCGTTGGGCGATGCGCCAGCCGCAACAAGTGAAGCGCCTGGTGCTGGTGGCGACAACCCCGTGTTTCGAACGGCGGCCCGATTGGCCGTGTGCGATGGCAGCGGAAACAATGGCAGCATTTGATGCTGCGTTGCGGCAAAATTACGCACAGACGCTGCGCCGTTTTCTCGCACTGCAAGTGCGCGGCGGAAAACAGGAGCGGGCTCTACTGGTAACTTTACGCCGCTTGCTGTTCAGCCGTGGCGAGCCGGATTTTCATGCTCTACAAGGCGGACTTAATATCTTGCGAGTGTGTGATTTGCGTAGCGCATTATCAGGCGTGAACCAGCCTTCACTGGTGATCGCAGGTGAACATGATACGCTCGCGCCTCTGCTCGCCGCACAGTATTTGACCCGCCACTTGCCGAATGCACGGTTGGCCGAGATCAAGGGTGCTGCGCACGCACCGTTTTTGTCTCACCCAAATGAATTTTTGAAATATGTAGTGAATTTTGTGAGTGAGCAGTGAGTATGGATGATTTTTTGATAGATAAGCGGGAACTGCGTCGCGCCTTTAATCGCGCAGCACCAGACTATGATGCGGCGGCGGTGTTACAGCACGAAGTTTGTACGCGCATGCTAGAGCGGCTGGATTACATCAAGCTTCAGCCGGAACGCATCCTCGACGTAGGCAGCGGCACGGGGTGGGGCACGCGCCAGCTGGCGCAGCGTTACCCGGTAGCTCAGATGATAGAGCTAGACATAGCCATTGCCATGCTGCAGGTTTCACATGCCCGTTCGGGCTGGTGGCAGAAACTGTTCGGTGGTGCCAAACAAAGGCAAATATGCGGTGATGTCGAAGCCTTGCCCTTTGCGTCGAATGCAGTTGAATTGGTGTGGTCAAACCTGGCTTTGCAATGGTGTAATGATTTGCCTACCACGATACGCGATCTGCACCGCGTACTTAAAGTCGATGGGTTGCTGATGTTCAGTACCTTTGGGCCGGATACGCTGAAAGAATTGCGCCAAGCTTTTAATGGAGTAGACAATCACAATCACCTCAATCGCTTCACCGATATGCACGATATTGGCGACATGCTTACGCATGGAGGATTCGCCGAACCGGTGATGGACATGGAATACATCACGCTGACTTATGATGATGTACGCGGTGTGTTGTACGATTTGAAGCGGATAGGTGCGCACAACGTCACCGCAGGGCGTGGATCGGGATTAATGGGAAAAAATGCCTGGGTACGCTTGGTGGAAAATTATGAACAGTTGCGCCGCAATGGAAAATTGCCTGCAACATACGAAGTGGTATATGGCCATGCATGGAAGCCTCAGCCACGTATGACTCGAGAAGGCGCGGCAATCATCCAGACCTCATTCAAGCTTAAATGAGCTACTTCGTCATTGGTACGGATACTGGCGTAGGTAAGACGCTGATCAGT
>JBAQWL010000219.1:0-1832 GCA_049298895.1 Gallionella sp. | reverse complement strand
CGGCACGGCTTTGAAAGGCTATCCGCAGGATTTTTCGGGCAGGGTGAGGGACGTCAGCGAATTCCTGGACGAGGCAGGGGGCTGGGATGAGGCTGGAATGACGCCGCTGGCTGAAAAAGTGGCGGTGCATGAGCCCTGCCTGATGCGAAATGTGCTGCATTGCCAGGGCAAGCCCTATGATCTGCTGCGCCGCATCCCCGGCGCGACAGTTGTAGCTTTGGCGGGAAACGACCAGTGCTGCGGTGCGGCAGGGGCTTATTTCCTGACTCAGCCGGAGATGGCGGCAAGCTTGCTTGCCGATAAAATAGGGGCAGTAAAGGCCGGCGGTGCGCGGATTCTGGCGACTTCCAACATCGGTTGCGCTATGCACATGGCCGCTGGCTTGAGGGCGGCGGGGGTCGAAATCGAAGTGCTTCACCCCATAACCTTGTTAGCCCGGCAGATGGGGTTCGATAAAAATCAACAACCTGGATTCCCGCTTTCGCGGGAATGACGGGCTGTTCGGAGATGCTCTTTAATCTTCGATAATCTCGAAATCATGTGTCATCGCGGCGGTTTTGCCGAGCATGATCGAAGCCGAGCAATACTTCTCCGCCGACAGCTTGATAGCCTTCTCGACCTGTTCCGGTTTGATGCCCTTGCCGCGCACCGTGAAGTGAAAATGCATCCTGGTGAACACCTTGGGCTCTTTGTCGGCGCGTTCTGCTTCTATAGATACTTCGCAACCGCTGACGGCTTGGCGGCTCTTTTTCAGGATCGCCACAACATCGAAAGCGGTGCAGCCGCCAGCGCCGAGCAGCAGCATTTCCATCGGGCGCGGCCCGAGGTTGCGCCCGCCGGCGTCCGGCGGGCCGTCCATCAGAACAGCGTGGTTGCTGTCGGTAATGCCGAGGAAGCTGGCGTCTTCCACCCATTTGACCCGTGCCTGCATGAGGTTTCCTTTTTTGTCAGTTATTCAGCCGCGAAATTATAGCATTGCGATAATGAATTTACGTTTGACAGTGGCCGCAGTCTTGACATAAAATGCGCGTCTTTCTCTGATACAGCAACCGGAATTTCTGCATGAAAACCTTTTCTGCAAAAGATCACGAAGTTAAACGTGATTGGTACGTGGTGGATGCCACCGACAAAGTTTTAGGCCGTCTGGCCAGCGAAATCGCATCGCGCCTTCGCGGCAAGCACAAGCCCGAGTACACGCCGCACGTGGATACCGGCGATTACATCGTGGTGATCAACGTGGACAAGTTGCGCGTCACCGGCAACAAGGCCGAAGGTAAGGTGTACCATCGCCATACCGGCTATCCCGGCGGTATTATCAGCACCACTTTCGCCAAGATGCACGCCCGTTTCCCGGAGCGTCCACTGGAAAAAGCGGTCAAGGGCATGCTGCCGAAAGGCCCGCTGGGTTACGCCATGTTCCGTAAGCTGAAAGTTTACAAAGGCGCGCAGCACATGCACAGCGCGCAGCAACCCAAAGTACTCGAAATTTAAGGGATTATCATGATCGGCACCTACTACTACGGCACGGGACGGCGCAAGTCTTCTGTTGCACGCGTGTTTCTGAAGCCAGGCAAGGGCGACATCGTCGTCAACGACAAGCCTGTGGATATTTTCTTTTCGCGCGAAACCGGTCGCATGGTTGTGCGCCAGCCGCTGGAATTGACCAGCCATCAAGGTACGTTCGACATTATGGTCAACGTCCATGGCGGCGGCGAATCCGGCCAGGCGGGTGCAGTGCGTCACGGCATCACGCGTGCATTGATCGATTACAATGCGGCATTGAAGCCCACCTTGAGTGCCGCTGGTCTGGTGACTCGCGATGCGCGCGAAGT
>JBAQWL010000218.1:0-2977 GCA_049298895.1 Gallionella sp. | reverse complement strand
GCGATACTCAGTCCGGCTTGGTAGCGTGCCATAAGATCTACGTAGTGCACTGCGTTGGCGTGCAGCGCGGCGATTTCTGCTCCAGTTAAAGTTCTGACGACTTTTCCCGGCGAACCGATTACCAACGAGTTGTCAGGGATAACCTTGCCTTCAGTGACTAGCGTATTCGCACCAATCAGACAATTATTGCCTATGACACTGTGATTGAGAATGACTGCCTTGATGCCGATCAGGCTACCTTCGCCTACGGTGCAACCATGTAAGGTCGCTTGATGTCCCACTGTTACATAGGCTGCGACGGTGAGCGGTGCGCCAGGGTCAGTGTGCAGCACTGCGCCATCCTGGATGTTGCTGCTTGCGCCGATGCGGATCGGTTCATTATCGCCGCGCAGCACCGCGTTGAACCATACACTGACATTGTTTTCCAAAATCACCGAGCCGATTACCGTGGCATTGTCGGCGATGAAGTGCCGTTCACCGTGTAATTCAGGCATACGTTCGCTTAAGCAATAGCGCATGACTAATCCTGCGTCAGGGCCGCCGCCCCCGCTGCCGCGATTTGTCCGTCCTGGAACGAGCGCACGCCGCTGATCCCCAAGCCACCCACGACCACGCCATCGATCTCCAGCGGTACCCCTCCTTCGGCAGGGATCACGCCGGGCAGGGCGAGGTGTATCAAACGGCCGCTCAGCACCGCATCTTCCGAAACTTTGGTGGGGCGTTGGAAAGCCGCCGCCGCGCGAGCCTTGTATATTGCCGTATCCACGCTGCCGAACTGGGTGTCGTGGCTGCGTTGCAGATAGAGCAAATGGCCGCCGTCATCTACCACGGCGATGACCACGCGCCAGTTGTTCAGGTGTGCTTCGGCTTCGGCTGCAGCCGTGACGCGTTTGGCATCCTGTAATGTAAGCACGGGTTTACTGCTCATGATTTATTACTCTCCAATGCGGTGAATATCTTATCGCGTATGACGGTTACGCTGCCCACGCCCGCGATGCTGATGCACTTGGGCGCTTTCGCATCCCCGGATTTTGCCCAAGCGGTGTAGTAGTTTACCAGCGGTTTGGTCTGGTCGTGGTAAACGATGAGGCGTTTGATGACGGTATCTTCGGCATCATCGAGACGCTGTACCAATGCTTCGCCGGTGATGTCGTCCTTGCCTTTTAGCTTGGGCGGATTGAACACCACGTGATAAGTCCGTCCGGAAGGCAGATGCACGCGACGACCACTCATGCGCTGGATGATCTCTTTATCAGGCACTTCGATTTCCACTACGAAATCTATCTTGATGTCGGCATCCTTTAACGCTTGAGCCTGCGGGATGGTGCGCGGAAAGCCGTCGAAAAGGAACCCATGGGCGCAGTCCGGGTCTTTTATGCGAGCTTTCACCAAGCTGATGATGATGTCGTCTGAGACTAGGTTGCCGGCATCCATCACTTTTTTGGCCGCTATCCCGAGCGGTGTCCCTGCCTTGACTGAAGTGCGTAGTATGTCTCCGGTGGAGATTTGTGGGATGTTGAATTTTTCCATGATGTAATTTGCCTGGGTGCCTTTGCCCGCACCCGGTGGGCCTAGCAGTATCAGCTTCACTTATCGTTCTCCTTGGGTTTCTACCTGTGCATCAAAAAATTGTCTTACGGCTTGTAAATCTTGTTCAGTATCCACTCCGCTGGGCGGTGCCTGCTCGGCGATAAACACGCCGATCTTATAGCCATGAAACAGTGCGCGCAATTGTTCCAAGACTTCGAATTGCTCGATCTGTGCAGGCGCAAGCTGACCGTAGATGCGCAGAAAGCTGGCGCGGTAAGCATAGATACCGATGTGGCGCAGTACTGGTAGGCCAAAGGGAAGAGTCTGCTGCTGAGCGAACGCGTCACGCGGCCAGGGAATCGGTGCGCGGCTGAAATACAGTGCGTTGCCATTCTTATCCAGCACTGTTTTGACGATGTTCGGATTGTGCATCTCTGCTTCGTCGCGGATTGCGTGGCAGGCCGTTGTAATCGCACATTCCGGATGGTTGTACAGATGTTCGGCAACGGCGTGGATCAGCTCGGGTGGGATAAGTGGTTCATCGCCCTGCACATTGACCACGATGGTGTCGTCTGGCCAGGCGCGCTGCTTAACCACCTCGGCGATGCGATCGGTGCCGCTGGTGTGAGAGGCTTTGGTCAGACAGGCCTTGAAGCCGTGTTCGTGCACTGCATCGGCTATCGCACGATGATCGGTCGCGATCCATATTTGTTGTGCGCCGCTTTGCGCCGCCTGCTCTGCAACGCGCACCACCATGGGTTTTCCAGCTATAAGCAGCAGCGGTTTACCAGGCAAGCGGGTTGACGCGTGGCGTGCCGGGATGACGACGTGGAAAGCAATTTCAACCCCAACCCCCCTAGCCCCCCCGCCACCCGCAAGGGGTATGCCGGAGTGTTCCTCGCTGCTGCGCAGCGACCCCTCCGCAGGCAAGGGGAGGTTGGGAAGAGTTGGTTTTTTCACATTAAACCGTTTCGGCTTCTTCTGGCGTTAGGTTGCGCGCTTCGTCGGCAAGCATCACCGGAATGCCGTCTTCGATCTTGTAGGCTAATCGGTCTGCCTTGCAGATCAATTCTTGAGCGGCTTTTTTATAGACCAGCGGAGATTTGCACAACGGGCAAACCAGAATACTAAGCAGTTTTGAGTCCATGAGAGTTGATCTTTCGCAGTATGAGGTTGGTCAGGGCAGAGTCGATCTGAGCATCTACACGCAACACCCAGTATCTTACATCAGCGAATGCGGAGCATTTTACCGCATCTTTTTCGGTCAGGAGTATTGCATCGCAATCGGTAAAGCTAAGGTCGGTCGCGGAATAAGGATGATGATCTGGAAATGCGTGCGGCGTAAAAGTAATACCTAAAGTCTTCAGGTGTTGGAAATAGCGTTGCGGATGCCCGATGCCCGCCACGGCATGATTGCGGAGTCGCTTAAAGTCAGTCGGAGTAGCAG
>JBAQWL010000217.1:0-3067 GCA_049298895.1 Gallionella sp. | reverse complement strand
CCCATCGCTTTCAGCAGGCTGGCGTAGAAAATCAGGCTGCCGCCGTGCGCAACCCCGGTTTCCACGATGACATCTGGCCGGAGTCGGGTGATGACCTCGGCCATGCGGATCATGTCGTCTGGGATCTGGAGGATCGGAAAGCCCATGAATGAATAGGTGTAAGGAACGCGCTGGTTCCATCCTACCTTTAGGCACAGGTTGGACAGCAGTTCGTATGACGCATCGGAGTAGAGCGGTTCGCCGTTGAGCGTTTGTGCGTCGGTGTCGATAGTGATGATCATAGGAGAAATCCTCTGCTTTGCATGAAGTCGATTGGGTGTTTAGCGCACTTCTGGCGGTTGCATATTCCAGTCAACAACTGCATATTGTCATCAGTGTTGCTACCACCAAGCGCTACAGGCATCCGATGATCTAACTGATAATCATCACCAAGCGATTGCATACACCCGCAAGCGCACTTACCGCGCTGGAGGCTGAAGAGTTTGGCAGCAAGTCCTTTGGATAACCTGCCTCCGTTGGCGCGCTTACGGGCACGACGATTATGGGCTTGAATACGACCCTCTTCTGGATGACTTATTCTGCGTTTTTGATTTCTCTCCGTAATCTGTTCAGTGTTGTCTAGATAATATCTTGCATTGCTTGCTACAATACTCTGAGAATTTTCTTCTCGGTATATTGCATGTCGCACTTTTTCTTTTTCTGAATTTTCTGTTCGATATTTGGTATGACGCGCCTTTTCTTTTTCGGGATAGTCGGCACGGCGTTTTGCTTCTCGCGCCAATTTGCAAGGCTTGCAATAACCGTTATAGCCATTTTTGTAACGTTCAGTAGAACCGCATTTATCGCAGACTATTACCATATTTCAATCCTCGGTATTGCAACAACGAACTTAGCGCCCCATGCACGAGTGTACTCTAATTTGGCTGCTATTTCAGAGCGGAAATTCCAAGACAAGATAATAATATAATCAGGTTTTGAATCGAAATCACCCTTAACTTCTATACGACTTCCTGGCAAAAACTTTCCGATTTTAGATGGAGTTTGATCAACGACATATTCTATAAGATCATTACGCACACCAGCAAAATTCAAAATCGTGTTACCTTTTGCAGATGCAGCAAACCCCACCACGGTGCGCCCGAGTTGCTTGGCTTGCAGCAGGAATACCAGCAGGTTGTTCTTCACGCGCTCCGCCGCCTTCTGGAAATCGGTGTAAAACTTCTCCGTCTTCACCCCGGCCTCTTCTTCGCGATTCAGCACCATGCGCACGAAGTCGGTACGCTCACGCAGCCCACCCTCTGCCTTTTGTGCATACACGCGCAGGCTGCCGCCATGAGTGGTCAAGCATTCCACATCGAATATGTGCAGCCCGTTTGTTTTGAAGATTCGCTGGACAGCCGTGAGCGACAGGTAGGAATAGTGCTCGTGATAAATCGTATCGAACTGGTTGTTCTGCACCAGACTGAGCAGATGCGGGAATTCGAAGGTGGCCACACCGGTATCCTTCAGTAGCGCGGTGAAGCCCTTCACGAAGTCGTTGATGTCGGGAACGTGCGCGAGGACGTTGTTCGCTATCATCAGGTCGGCTTTGCCCAATCTTGGCTCAATGGTTTTCGCGTATTCCTCGGTGAAGAAATTGCGGAAGATCAGGATGCCTTTGGCTTCCGCTTTCTCCCCTGTCGCAGTTGGCTCGATGCCGCAACAGGGTGTTTTCATATGCTGCAATAGATACCCATCGTTTGCCCCAACTTCCACGGTCAACGAGTCCGGGCCCAACTCAAACCGCTTGGTCATGTCCTCCACATACTTTTTGGCGTGCGTTACGAAGCTGGGCGACGTGCTGGAGTAGTACGGGTAATCCGCGGTAAACAACTCGTCGTAATCCAGCTTGAACAGGTCCAAGTTGGTCTGTGCCAGCCAGCACTCGGTACAGACCAGCACTTGCAGCGGGTAGTATTGCTCGACGCCGTCAGGACCGGCACGGAAAGCGTTTGATGGTGGCGCGGCGCCCAAGTCCACCATCTGCACCGTCAACCCGGCACCGCAATGCCGGCAGATCATGATAGCGCGGGCTGATGCACAACGGTTTGCTCTTTTGCACTCTCCATCAACTCATCGGCCATTTTCTTCAGTTCCTCGGGAGTTTTCAGGATGTGTTCGTGGAAATTTCCAGTCCAGCCCTTGATGCCGTAGTGGGTGATGGTGATGTTCGGATCGATCCACAACTTGATGCCGATCTCCTTCATGCGCCGGCCAAAATAAGCATCTTCCCCGTAGCGCTGGTGGTTCACAATGTCGCACATGAAGTACGCGGTATAGATGCGCCCTGGGCGGCCAGGCCATGCGCAATCGTCCGTGTAGACATCATTGGGGTAAGCATCGGCATACTTCTCCAGCGCGCTGCGTTTGATGCGCAGGAACCCGCCTGAGACATTGTAGGCTTCCAACAGGCAGGATCCATCGGTCAGTTCGCGCCAGCCAGCGTATTGGTTCACCCCGTCCACTGTCTTGATCAGCGGGTTGCCGGCAAACTTGCCCCAGGTGTTCTTGAATGGGTATGCTGCTGCCACGATTTCTTCCGGGTGCTGCAACAGACGGGATATGGCGATCGGACTCCATTGCTCATCCGAATCGATCATGATCAGGTCGGTACAGTCAGTTTCGAGGAAGTTCGCGATGATGGTGTTCTTGGCGCGGTCGACGTAGGAATCCCCGTTGATGCGGATCAGCTCCCACTCAATGCCCGCCTGAGTCAACATGCGGCAGGTGTAGAGCAACGATTCGCCATAATGCGAGTATTCCTGGCTCATGTAGAACGGCGTGGCGATGCACACTTTCATCTTGTCCGATGGCGGGTAGTTCTTTTCCCGGATGTAGCGCACATACCTGTGCTGGTCGGGAATCTTGTCCAGCGTGATGCAGCTGGTAGTGTCGTTGCGTAGCCCGAGCGAACACAATTCCTCTTCGACCACATGGATGTCGTGGTTCTTGACCAGCCGGGTATACAAATCCTGATCCAGCAGCCAGCCCGCCTTTTCGTCGAAGCCGCCGGCCTCGATGACAGCGG
>JBAQWL010000216.1:0-2717 GCA_049298895.1 Gallionella sp. | reverse complement strand
AGACTCCCGACAAATGTCAGAAGTCTGCTGCAAGTTGAAATCGGTTACAAAAAAATATGGCATTTAGTAAATTGCATTCAATTGGTTACTATTCGTTTAAACTCGCATCTCCGGACAGGACTGATGTGAAATATAACAAATCTTGAAGCATATGCAGACTTAGTCCCAGCTGATCGTAGTCCATGATCGCAGTTCGGACATTCTGGTTGGGATACTCGTTGGCAAGATTAGTGGTTAGGGTCGTCTTCTCTGACCCACCCTTCGAATTGATGATCAGTATCGTCAGCATAGATTCTTATTGTCATTTCGAATTTTTGCCGGCAAGTTTGCTAAATACCGTGTGCCCACAGATTGCCTCACGCCTACAAATTGCGTTGTTACTATCCAGCATCTGGATTGCTGGCTGCGAGATTCATGATGTAGATTGAGAACGCAGGGTCTTCGCCGCGCAACAAGGTGGGTAGTGCTGTTCGGAAATCCGTTCGGTTGCACCACTCGCCCATATAATCCTCCCACGAACGCCAGCGCCTTAACTGCTTTGCCGTCATGCCGTCTTCGTAGAGTAGCAGATAAGCGCGCTCGAACAATGATATCAGCATACTGAAGATGATGAACATGCGCTCGCGCTGTTCCGCCGAAAGCGACGGTGTTTCCTCGCTGGCGAACAAGCGCAGATCTGGATTTTCTAACGTGATCTTGAGGAAATCCTGATAGTTGTCGGAGAGCAGTTGATAAACTTCCTCCTCCTCATTATTGCGCTCCTTGCGTTGCTCGAAGATGAAAACCGCGATCGCCAGCGGCAGGCCGATCACTGTCACCACGTAACTCAGCAGCTCCCAGGTTTCTAGAGCAAGCATCAGATCAGTCCCATCATCACTAAAGCGATAAACGCGGCGAACAGCGCGAAGTGGCTGATGCCCTCAATGGCATTGGTCTCGCCGTCGTGCAGGTTGTTCATCACGGTGAGAAATGTCAACAGCAGCATGCCGGCCTGAACCGGCGTGAGCGCCATCACGATGCGCTCGCCGTTGAGCAGCGCGATGGTTTCGATTACCGGCAGGGTAAGCAGTACGGTGGCGAGCGATGCTCCCAGCGCGATGTTGACGGTGGTTTGCATGCGATCCTTCTGTGCCGCTCTGAGTGCGGTGAGGATTTCCGGACTGGCGGAAATCAGCGCTACCAGCACGGCGGGGATCGCCTTCGGCAAACCGCTGCCGGACAACCCGGCATCCAGCAGCACCGACAGGACTTCCGAGAGCAGTCCGACCAGCACGATCGCGCCCAGCATCACCCCGAGATGCAGTGCGTTGGGGCTGTGCGCCATATCATGCGCTTCCTCGTCGGTTTCATCGGTGTATTCGAAGAACCGGCGATGCTCGACTGTCTGCAGGCGCAAAAATGCCAGATACATGATCACCATGACCCCGACGGAAAAGACGGAATAAACCTGCCACTGCGATTTCGGCACGAAGTCCGGGATGAACATGCCGATGCCGATGGCAACCAGCAGCATCGCGATGAACGAATTGGATGAATCAACGTTGTATTTAGTGTTGCCATGCTTCAAGCCGCCGACGATAGCTGCGAGGCCGAGGATGCCATTGATGTCGAACATTACGGCGGCAAAAACTGTATCGCGTGCCAGAGTAGGATTGGGTGCGCCTTGCAGCAACACGATCAGGATCACCACCTCTACCGAAACGGCGGCTAGCGTAAGTATCAGCGTGCCATAGGGCTCACCGAAACGCATCGCCAGTACTTCGGCGTGGTGCGCGATGCGGAATGCCACAGCGATGATCGCTGCGAGTATCACCAGCAACAGGCCCCACAATGCTGTGCTGCCTTGCTCTAAGGCGGTATGTTCAAGCGAGTAACCCAATGCCAAAACTAATAGGGCAATTGCAATCGGGAATTCTGATTTCAGATATTTCACAAGTTGGTAGCAAGGCGATGAGTCGTGAACCGCAATATTAACCTTAACCGGTTGACTGGCATAGACTGGGTGCATATCATGCTCAGCGGTTGTGCATTAAATTTTCCCCGGGCAGGGAGTATTCAGTGCAAAGCGTAGCCTGAGTGGCATAACCAGCGGTTTGACGATGTTGTTTGTCAGCATAGCTGAATGGCTACAACTAATGACCAGTCGTTTTACCAGTTGCTGCATCACCTTTTCAATATGGTATCGATGAGGAGATTTTCATGGCAGAGCAAAAGACTCGATCAGGTGCAAATAAGACAGGGCTCACTGCGAAGAAAGTTCCAGCGGCCAAAACCAGTAGTAAGTCTGCGGTCAAACCGAAAACTACTAAGGCAACTTTGACTAAGACTGTGAAAAAAACCGTAGCCGCAAAGCCGCGCAAAACCAAAGTGGTTTCAGTAAAAAAAACAGCAGCTCCTGCTGCCAAAAGGAAGGTTGCAGCAAAAATTCCGTTGGATTCCAATATCAAGTCAACCAGGATGAAGTCGACCAATATCAATCCAGCCGCTACCAAGAAAGCAGTGCAACTCACCCCTGAGGAACGCTATCGCATGGTGGAGAAAGCCGCTTATTATATTGCCGAGCGGCATGGTTTCCAGGGTCGCTCCGATGAGCATTGGGCAGCTGCCGAGCTTGAGGTTTTAGCACGGCTCGGAACGTAGCTTCCCTCGCTAGAGCGGACTTCGTCCGGGAATGAAGATTGTTGCGAGGACTTTTTTGTTTTGCATAAGCCCTGTTA
>JBAQWL010000215.1:0-1764 GCA_049298895.1 Gallionella sp. | reverse complement strand
GCCACTGGCATTGCCAATTCAAGTTGCGCCGCCGGCACTTCGCTTACTTCTATCCCAGGGGTACCAGTAGTCATTTATTCGACCGGGAAAAATGGGGCTCAGGGTAGCGCTGGAATCGACGAAACAGCCAATCTAGACGGCACCAATATCAACAACAATAGGACATTTGTCAGCCGCGACCCCGCCCCCACGTTCGACGATTTAGTGCTCTGGATTTCTTCCAACATTCTCGTTAACCGCATGGTCGCGGCGGGAAAACTTCCTTAGGCACGCCGCCAGATGGTGCCCGTTGCGCTGTCTTCCAGCACAACGCCAGCTTCCAGCAACTCTTTTCGGATGCGATCTGCCTCTGCGTAGTCTTTTGCTTGCTTGGCGGCGCTACGCACTTCGATTAGGCGATTGATAGATTCGGGCGTGTGAGCTATCCGTGCCACACCCACCTGAGTTTTGGTGGTGGTTGCCCTGATATTGGCAACACCTACTTGGTTCTGTGTGGTTGTTTGGGAGCGCTCGGTCGGGTCTCCCTGCAGCAAACCCAGCACACCGCCCAACCCTTTAAGTTGCCTTGCTGTATCAACCGACTTGCTGATGTTCACTTGTTTTGCCAGATCGAACAACACCGCCATCGCCTCAGGCGTGTTGAAATCGTCATCCATCGCCGCGCGAAAACGTTGTGCATGAGGTTTGCTCCAGTCGACCAAAACATCTTCATGTACCGGTACTTTCTCTAATGACCTATAGAGACTATTCAACGATTGCTTCGCATCGTCCAGATGCACGTCGGAATAATTCAGCGGGCTGCGGTAATGCGCGCGCAGGATGAAGAAACGCACCTCCTCCGCTTTGTATTTCTCCAATACCTTGCGGATCGTGAAAAAGTTACCCAGGCTTTTGGACATCTTCTCCTTGTCCACATTGACGAAGCCGTTGTGCATCCAGTAATTCACGAACTGCCCATGCTTGCCATCAACAAGCTGCGCACCCTCGCTTTGCGCGATTTCGTTCTCGTGATGCGGGAATTGCAAGTCCGCGCCGCCACCGTGGATGTCGAAATGCTGCCCGAGCAATTTTGAGCTCATCGCCGAACATTCGATATGCCAGCCGGGACGGCCCTTGCCCCACGGCGAATCCCACTTCACTTCGTCGGCTTCCTGCTCCCTGGCGTGTTTCCACAACACAAAATCGAGCGGGTCGTGCTTGTTGTCCGCAACCTCGACACGCTCGCCGGCGCGCAGGTCTTCCAGCGATTTGCCGGATAATTTTCCATAACCGGGGAACTTGCGCACCGCAAAATTCACATCACCATCAGCCGCAAGGTAGGCCAGGCCGTTCTGCTCAAGCTTGCCGATCATCCCCAGCATCTCAGGTACGTATTCAGTCGCGCGCGGCTCATGGTTCGGACGCTGCACGCCCAGAGCATCGGCATCTTCGTGCATCGCGCCGATAAAGCGCTGCGTCAGCACGCGGATGGATTCATTGTTCTCGGCAGCGCGCTTGATGATCTTGTCATCGATGTCGGTGATATTGCGCACGTAGTTCACGTCATAGCCGGAAGCCTTCAGCCAGCGGTACACCATGTCGAACACCACCAGCACGCGCGCATGGCCGAGGTGGCAATAGTCGTACACGGTCATGCCGCACACATACATGCCGGCCTTGCCCGGAGTAATGGATACAAATTCCTGCTTGTCACGCGCCAGCGTGTTATAGATTTTCAGCATTATTGCTCCGCCGCAAGGGGATGAAAGGCACGCCCCACATAGG
>JBAQWL010000214.1:0-4414 GCA_049298895.1 Gallionella sp. | reverse complement strand
ATTGAACACATCAGGGAATGCGTGGGAAATAAAGAATTCACGGTGACTTATTCCTGGGGTGATGAATGAATTACAACGCGATTCAGGATGCAAAAGGTGACACCAGTTCGATGCGGGTAATCATGCTGTCATGGGTGTTTTTGTTGTTGATCGGCACAGTTTACCTCACGATACTCGACGGGAAGTTCCCCAACATCCCGGTAGGCTTGCAGGTCATCACCACTGCGATCCTTGCCAGTAAGCTCTGGCAAAATGGGCAGGAAAACAAGCTCGACACCAAAGTTTACGATTTAGAAAAGGATGGATGATGAAACTCACTGATCTTGAACCGCGCTGGTACAGCGTTGACGACAGCAAAGCAATCGCTGGCGTTTCTTTCCTTTGCCCGCACTGTAAACGAGAGCGCCTTGGGGTGCGGGTAGACTCTGCCAATGCGCACGTGATACTTGTTGATCACGACAACGATATCACTACTGCGCCTATAAACGTGCAGGTGTGGCAAATCACTGGTGACGCGCCAAGTTTTGATGGAGAGAAGCACGGCGGATTTGAAAATGTATCCCTGGCGCCTTCGGTTGACGCAAGCGCATCAGGGCATTGGCACGGGCATATCACCAATGGAGAGATTAAATGACCCCGACGAAACAAACCAAACTCTATTCAAAAGTAGGCATAGCCATAATGATATTTGCTGCCGGGTATTTGTTGTGGTTTTTTAAGTCCACACCCGCCCCCGTGGGCATCCACGCCCCCGCCAAGATCGCCCCACAAGTCGCCCCGCTGCCCAAGGTAAGCACACCTGCGCCGAAGGGCGTCAAGACCTACGTGCAAGCGGCCAAGAAGACTTTGAAGTTGCCCGCGGCTGTGATCGCCGACGACAGCATTCATGTAGTCGAATCCACCCGCGTCGAGCCTGATGACCATGCGCACACGCTGACGACGCTGTACAACACAAGCAATGGCGAGACAACCACACTGGATCGCCGTGAACCTTTACCGTGGATTGCGTTCAAGAAGACCGGCGCGATCGGCCTGAGCTATAACGTGATCACCAGCACGCGCACCCTGTACGGACGCCAGGACGTGTTGCAGATCAAACAGTTTTACTTATCCGGCATGGCGGCACTGCGTTCTGATCGGGACAAGATGGTGGGATTATCTGTTGAGTACCGATGGTAGGCTAGGGCGTAATTCATTTCTTCACCCTACCTTTCTTTGGTTTCCTGCATTGCCTGTTTTTCTCCACAAGATCATCCCTGCACATCAACCCAATATCCCTTTCCTGCTGGTATCTGACTTTACCTGCCGCTACATCCAGTTCGGCAAGCGTCAGCATGTACAACACCAATCCCATCAGCAAGCCTGCGAAGATGGCGAAGGGGGCTAAGTAGCAAAAAAGGATGAAGCGGTTAATCATGTCTAACGTGCTCCCCGTTCACCATAAAGCCCCACTTGGTCTGATAACGCCCCATGATGAACATCGTCCACACCCCGCCCTTCGCCACGCTGGCGATGCGGTGGTACTCGCTGAACTGGCGGGCATAAGTCTGCCCTTCCGCCACCAACTGGTGGCGCGTGCCGCCGTCCGGCATCAGCAGCGCCTCGGTGTACATCCCGCGCAGCACCAGGGTGCGAAAGTTCCAAGGGTGATTGTGCGGATTGCGGTCCACATCCGCGCGCAGGATGTGATGCACTGATCTTTGCAATTTCTTGCGCCTAGAGATTCATCGAACAGTTCTTGTATTTCTTCGGGAACCTCCAAGCCTAACCCATCGTTCAACACAGACGGCGCAACAGCATCTTCTTTTACGGTCTCAGTATTCATTTCTTCGTCTCACTTTCTGCGGCAGCGCCGCTGGTTAACTTTACGTTGGGCACCCAGACCAGCGCGTATGTTCCGCACCCGACCCGACAACCATTTTTAATCTGAAATGTCCACGTCATCGCATCAAAGTCGGCTTCCATTGATACTGCTCTTGGTGCTTGCTGCATTGCGTCAAGAAGCTGCGCTTGTTCTCTTGTTAACTTTGGAGGGTTTGTTGCTTCCCAGTCCAAGTCATCCTCAAATGCTTTTACTTGTTTTACATATTCGTCAGTCATAATAAATCTCCTTTATCGCGCCCAACCCTACATTCTAGAGGGACTGCCGAAAAGACCGGCAGCCCCTAAATTTGACCGTTGCTACTCACATATCGGCATAATCCAACCACCACGCCACAAAGAACGTCAGCGGTGCAGCATATGATGGTGCTCCTGGGCGGCGAATGTGTCCGACGATGATAGGATCGGCGCTGCGATAGGCCGGGGCGATCCCGAGCGCGTCAAATATCTTCAAGGCAAGTGCCTTGCCGGTCGCCTCGATCACCGTTGGTTTGACGGCGCGTACAGGCAGGTCAACATCCTGCCAGCGAATGTTCTGGAAGATATTTTGTTCCACTTCTGTTTTGTCGCGCTTCGTTACCATTTCCGTGCCTATGCAATCACGGATCGGGACTGGATTCACATATTCCCCTTTACCAACTGGCAGCAAGCGCGGGTTGGCATCCTTAATCCATTCTCTATCATTGCTATCCGCAGGTGGACTGGCCCGATCCGTCCGTATCGCAAACACCTGCACGTCAAACGGCGGAATGATGTAGTAGCCGGCAGCCAGCGCAGCCTTGATCTTTTCGTAGAACATGATTCTGGCGCGCGCCTTGCGGATCATCGTGGTGGCCGTTTGGGTGCGCAACTTGGCTCGCTGGAGCGCATTGAAATTTTGGTCGGCCAGTACCAGTTCGTGCTTGGCCTGTTCAAGTTTCTTGTCTGCCCAACCCAAGCAGTCGGCTTGGGCGCGCATCATACCGTCAGGGGTGAGGGCTATCAGTGAATTCATGGTCTTTCTCCTTGGGTTGATCTTTCGCGCACTTCGGGCACGGGCTGATGGTCGAACCGACAAACACTTGGCCACACTCCATGCACTTGCGCAGCGCGTCCTGCAGGTGGGGTGGCAAGGGCGGCACGCCGCCTGAATTGTAAAAATTGTTCATACCGTCTCCCCTGTGCGGTCGTGCTCAATAGCCTTGCCGGGTTCAGCGGTGCGCCAGTCGGGCCAGCGCCGCGCCTCGTTCTTTGCCTGCTTGGCAGCGATGGCTGCCACGATCTGTTCGGGTGTCGCGCCGCTGCGCCACGCACCATCAAGGCCAAGGATGATCACGTCGACCCATTCAGCCAGCGGCCCGTCTTCGGCTTCGACCTCGATCAGTTCCTTGCGAATATGGTCGCACACGCCCTGCACGCGGCCACCCGGCCCAAAGGTGCGCTCGCTCCATTCAGCCTGATGGCGCAGATGCCCCACCAAGTCAAAGGCCAATGGCAAATGAATCACCTCCATACCTACGCGGTGCGCGACATGCAGCTCAAGATTCGCGCCTTTGCTGCGCTCCCACCCCGGCATCAGCGCGATTGTGTCGCACGTACACAGTTCTTTTATGTCGGTACGCAGGCAGTCTTCCCACGACTTGCCGTTATGGTCAGTCTCTGCTGGGTTCACCACGATATAACCAGAGGCACGCAACTGCGCTGCTTGTGCGTGGAAGGCCGGGAAGTTGTGCCCCGGCAGGCCGGACATCGGGCCACTAAGGTAAATGCGCTTCATCATGCCGCGCCCACTTCGCTCTTCGGGATTTCCAGACTGACCACGATCTCCGTGCCGATCATCCCGCAAAGTTTGCCAAACTGCGTTTCATCCGGGTGCGACTGGACGCGGAAAGTGACAAACACCGTGCCGCCTTGTTGCGGCTCGATCGAGATGTTGTTCACGTTGCACGGATCCAGAACGATGCTGGATTTCTCGTCGATGCCGGTGTGGACAATGCACTTGATGCCGACCATTTCGCCCTTCCATGCGATCGATGGGATTTCGGCAAAGCGCAGGTGTGGTGCATAGCCTGATTCTTGCTGCATGGCTTTGTCCACCAGATCGGCATCAACAGTCTTGTCGTAGTGGTAGAGCATGGCTTTGAGGGTTGGGTGAAACATGGCCAAGCAGTCGTTGGACAGGCTGACCTTGATTTTCAGGTCGCCGGCGGGTTCCTTCTCTTCGCCGTGGATCTCGGCGCGGGCGTTGAAATTGACCAGACTGGCATTGACTTCGGATAATTCTAACTGCATGGGATTCTCTTTGGGTTGTGGTGCGGGTTATTGTGCTGCTTTTGCGTTTTCCAGGGCTTCGATCAGGCGCAGTCCATTACCGCCATAGCCATCTTCCAGCAAATGTGCAATGCGCTGGGCTGCACGCTCCATTTGTTCGGCTGCTTGCTGTGCGCTTCTAGTGGCTTCCTCAAGGCGATTAGCTGCCCTGTTGGCATCTTCAGCGGCACCGCTCATCGCTCCTGCTGCGCGGCGTATTGCTTCGGTATCGACATATCCGGAC
>JBAQWL010000213.1:0-8160 GCA_049298895.1 Gallionella sp. | reverse complement strand
GTTGAACCACGTCGCGCAACCGCAGTCCGTGGCTGTGTTGATTCGCCGGAATCAGACCGCCGAACATGAAGAATAAAGGAAATACGTAATGATGAAAATAGCAATTATTCAATCCAATTACATCCCGTGGAAGGGTTACTTCGACATGATCGCTGCCGTCGATGAATTCATTCTCTACGATGACATGCAATATACCCGGCGTGATTGGCGCAACCGCAACCAGATTAAAACCCCTCAAGGAGTGCAATGGCTCACCGTACCGGTCAAGGTAAAGGGCAAATATCATCAGGCCATTCGCGAAACGGAAATAGATGGCACTGGTTGGTCGGAGGCTCACTGGAAATCCATCTCCCAGAACTATCGAAAGGCTCCGTATTTTGAAGAGATATCCGCCATATTCGAACCGATCTATCGTCAGCGCCAGCACACCCATCTGTCGGCACTCAACCGCGAATTGATCGAGGCCGTATGCGCCTATCTGAGCATCACCACCAAGATCAGTAATTCTTGGGACTACTCATTGATCGGTGGACAAACAGAGTGTCTGGCCAATCTGTGTGGGCAGGCAGGTGCGGCAGAGTACATCTCTGGGCCATCTGCGCGGAACTACCTTGACGAAACGATATTCCTCGACAGGAAGATAAAGCTGACATGGTTCGAATATGATGGTTACCCCGAATATCCTCAGTTGTGGGGCAAGTTCGAACACGCCGTGTCCATTCTCGACCTGTTGTTTAATTGCGGCGATAATGCGCCGCATTACATGAAATATGTCCGCACATGAAGCTCTCTATCGTTGCCACACTTTATCAATCCGCGCCCTATGTTGAGGAGTTCTACCAAAGGGTTAGCGCTGCAGCACGTCAATTGACCAATGATTACGAAATCGTGTTGGTCAATGATGGCTCCCCAGATGATTCCTTGGCACGAGCAGTTGCCTTGACGACCAAAGATGAACAAGTGATTGTCATTGATCTCTCACGCAACTTCGGCCACCACAAGGCGATGATGGCTGGCCTGGCGCGAACACGAGGTGAAAGGGTGTTCCTGCTTGACAGCGATTTGGAAGAGGAGCCGGAGTGGCTGCGTTCCTTCTCGGAACAAATGGAATCCGATGTGTGTGATGTGGTTTACGGGGTGCAAGCCATCCGCAAGGGAGGTTTGTTCGAGCGTTGGTCCGGTGTGTGGTATTACATCTTGTATCGTGCTTTGACCGGACTGAAAGTACCCTACAACATTACCACTGCCCGCTTGATGTCACGGCGGTATGTTGATGCTTTGATGAGCTTTGAAGAAAGGGAAATCGATATCGGGGGGCTGTGGTTTATCACTGGCTTTGATCAGCGGCCGCATACTGTCAAGAAACATAGCACGAGTGAAACTACCTATACCGTAAGGAAGAAGGTGGCAATTATCGTAAACGCAGTTACCTCGTTTAGTAACCTGCCGTTGGTTGGAATTTTTTATGTTGGTGTCGCTATCTTTCTGGTTTCCTGTGTATGGACTATATATTTAATCCTGCATTGGTTGATTGATGCGCAGCCAATGAGCGGCTGGACATCGGTAATGGTTTCAATTTGGCTGCTTGGAGGACTGATGCTCTCTGCGGTTGGCGTGGTTGGCATTTACTTGGCCAAGGTGTTTTCAGAGGCAAAACGGCGCCCAAATACAATCATTAGAGAAATATATAGAAAACAGAAACAAAACTAACGCTAAGGGAGAATGGTGTGAGGGCTAAAATCATCGATGAACAATTAAAGGTTTATCAGTCGGCATTTATTCAGCATGGCGATTCACCTAAAGGCACCCATCAGAATAATAGAGAGACGCAATACTTGCGCTTCCAGATGCTTACCGATCATTTGCTGAATAATCATACGGATAACACTATTGAAGATGTTGGTTGTGGCATCTGCGATCTTTATGGCTATTTGAAAAGTAAAAACATTAAATTTACTTATAGCGGCACTGAAATAGTCGACGAAATGATTGCGCTGGCAAAAGAAAAGTATCCTGAAATAACTGTAAAGAATCGCGATATTTTGAGTGAGGTCGGACAAAAGAAAAATGATTTTGTAGTGCTCAGTGGCACGTTGAATATACCGGGAAACGTTGAACCGGAAGAATGGAGGAGATTTTGCTTTTCTCTTATAAGTAGCATGTATGGCATGTGCAACAAGGCAATTGCATTTAATTTTCTGACGTCCCATAAAACCTTCACTGATCCAAATCTATTTTATTTTGATCCGTCAGAATTGCTTGATTACTGTATAAAAAACCTCTCTAGATTCGTAGAATTAAAGCATAGCTATCCGCTATATGAGGGAACAATAACGGTTTATCGAGAAAATTATATTCAGGATCAATATAAGAATCCCGCCCTTGCTAAATATTTTAGAGCCCCTCACCGGAAATCAGTAAACTCCTCGTCTTTAGGCGATGGGAATGCAGTTGCTTCCGGACAAGTGTAATCAAAGAAATTGTCACAGGAACTCTTTTGCAATAATTCGCAGGACGTTTACCAGCGTTTGACAACGTGAGCTATTTTTACATCTTCCTTACCATCGTGCTAACAGTGTACGGCCAGGTTGTTATCAAATGGCAGGTTATCAAGGCGGGTGCATTGCCGGAACAGCTGCCTGAAAAGATCAGCTTTATGCTGCATTTGTTGCTCAACCCGTGGATTGTCAGCGCGTTGTTTGCCGCGTTTTTAGCGTCTTTTTGCTGGATGGCCGCAATGACCAAGCTGCAACTCAGCCACGCCTACCCGTTCATGGGGATGACCTTCGTGCTGGTGTTGTTGGCGGGCGGATTCATATTCCAGGAGCCGATTACTTCATTTAAGGTTGTAGGTGTCTCGCTGATTGTGTTGGGGTTGGTGGTGGCAAGCCAAGGCTAATTGCTGGCGAGACTGGCGAATTCAACCACGCCTGCGTGCAACCAGAAATAGAGAACCACCTGCCGGGAACCGGACTCCGATACGCGTGAACATGAGCTCCACGAACATGATCGCGCCAAGGATGCGGTTCGCAACGGTACCGATCCGGAGTTCAGCCATCGGGTCATGAGCAACTGCACTGTTGATATTGCCGAGACGACGCGACAGCCACATGACGGGCAGCAACAGGGCAACGAAAGACCCGCTGCCCACGATATCAAAACCTGCACTGGACACTTTCTGTTTCAATTCCGTCACGGTATAGCGGCGTACATGACACGCCATCTCATCCTGATTGCTCCAAAGACTCGGGTGCTGGGGGACGGTGAGAAGTAATGCGCCACCCGGCTTGAGGGCTTGGTGCATTTGTGCAAGCACGATGGAATCTTCCTCAATGTGCTCTAGGACATCGAATGCGCCGAGCGCATCAAAGTGTGATTCAAAAGGGATGTTACGCGCATCCATTTGCATGAATTGCGTGCCGGGTAAGCGATGCGCGGCATATTCGAGGCCGGTACTGTAAATTTCCGCACCAACCAGAGTGGCAGACGGGAAGGTGTTCGCTATTCCTGAAAGTACAAAGCCGGTTCCGCAGCCTATTTCCAGAAATGATTTCAGGTTTGGGCAATGTTTCCTGAGCAGATGGAGAATCAGCGTGTTGCGCGCCTGAAACCAGAAATTGCCCGCTTCCAGTCCGGCAAGTTGTTCAAAATATTCCGGGTGAAATCCCTCGCTGGAATCGGCAAGTTCTACCGCCAGCGCGGGGAACCCGCTTACCTGTGGTGGCGCATGCCCGCATGCCGGACATATCCAGCCGTTGCTGTCAAAGCGGGTACTGCATGCGCTGCAAATTTTCATATCGTGTTAAAAAGGATCAGCCGGAGAAAAAACCGTGTATGGACAGACAGACACGCGCAATATCTGCTTCAGTCATTTCATAGTACAGCGGCAGGCGCAGCAGGCGCTCGCTGAGTTCATCTGTTTGCTGCATGGTGCTGCCGACACGGCCGAATTTTCTGCCGGCAGGGGCGGAGTGCAGCGGCACATAATGGAATACCGGAAGAATTTCCTGTGCCTTGAGATGGGCGATCAGTCTGCTGCGCGTAGCCAGGCTGTCCAGCAGGATATAGAACATATGCCCGTTGCTGTCCTCGTCAAAAATGGGCAGGCGCAAACGTCCGGCCTGTTGCAGACCGTCTAGTTGCGCGGCATAGGCGGCGCAAATGCTGCGTCGTTTGGCGATGATTTCATCAGCGTGTTCGAGTTGCGCATACAGGAATGCGCTGACCAGTTCGCTCGGCAGATAGGATGAGCCGATATCTACCCAGGTATATTTGTCCACCTCGCCACGGAAGAACTGACTGCGGTTGGTGCCCTTTTCGCGAATGATTTCGGCGCGATCGGTAAAGCGCGCATCGTTTATCAGCAGTGCCCCTCCTTCTCCGCTGATGATGTTCTTAGTTTCGTGAAAACTCAAACAGCCAAAATGTCCGATGCTGCCCAGTGCCCTGCCCTTGTAAGTGGAAAGCAAAGCCTGGGCAGCGTCTTCGACGACCAGCAGATTATGCTTGACTGCAATCGCCATGATGCGATCCATTTCGCACGGCACGCCTGCGTAATGCACCGGAACGATCACTTTGGTTTTGGCGGAAATTGCCGCCTCGATCAGGTTCTCGTCGATGTTTAGTGTATCCGGGCGAATGTCTACGAACACCGGCACTGCACCGCGCAGCACGAAGGCGTTGGCGGTGGAAACAAAGGTGTAGGATGGCAGGATGACTTCGTCGCCCGGCTGAATGTCGCAGAGTATCGCGGCCATTTCCAGCGCCCCGGTGCAGGAATGGGTAAGCAGTGCTTTGCGACAGCCTAGCCTTTCCTCGAACCAGCGATGGCACAGCTTGGTGTATGCGCCGTCGCCGGACAGGTGGCCTTGTGCGACGGCATCGGCAATCAGCGACAGCTCGCGACCGATGATGAAGGGTTTGTTGAATGGGATTGGTTTCATCTGTGCATTGCAGTAATCTGACTGGTTATTTTATCGGTAAACTTGATCGTAGGCAGTTTTGAGCCGTACTAGCCCAGAGCACGTTTCAACCTGCTGCGCAGCATCTGCCAGCGCAATTCGCGCGTGTTCTCTGGATCGGTCAATGTTAGCGTGGTCGCTGGCTGGCCGCGCCGCAAGTAATAGCGATCAAAAACAGATTGGCGCATACCCCACTTGTTGAGAAATTGCTTGCCGCCATCATTTTTCTTCACCTTGCCGGTGGATTTGCACTGGAAATGATAGACCCGCGCATCGCCTACCCCTAGAAAAATTCGGCAGCCTGCGTGCCATAATTTCATCGATAAATCGTTGTCACTACTCATGCCGGGTGAAAACTCGCTACTGTACCCGCCCACCTTAAACCACCAGCGCCTGCTAACCAACGTCGGCGGCCAGGTCGCGCCAAGCCAATCTACCTTGCGGTGTTGCAGCAATTCCGCGAGCAGTTTGACCTCATCGAAATTATCTACATCGCTGCCGTAATCACGCACGATTACGCAGGGATTGTGGGTGTCGCGCGGCTCTATCATGGTACCGGAGAGCATAAAGAGATCGGTGTCCAGTTGTTTGAGTTTATTGACTAGTGCCTCATCCCAGCCGGGGCAGCAATACATATCGTCGTTCAGGTACAGAATATAATTTTGCGTGGCATGCATGGCTGCCTCGTTCACCGCCAGGCAGATACCGATGTTCTGCGGTGACGCAGTGTGCGTGATGCCCTGCCCGCGCACCCACCCTAGTGTGCCATCGCTACCATCGTTGACGTGCACGATGATTTGGTGCCCATAGGCTGAATTTTGCTGGATGCTGCGTATACACAGTTGCAGCAACGCAAGGTTGTTCCAGGTGGGAATGATGATGGAGAACATGCTTAGTCCGTTTATACTATCCATGTTTAGTTGATCGAATGGGGCTGCACGCGCATTCTATAACGTCACTCTATCATTCGGGTGCCCGGACATAACCAGCCACTTGGTTGTCGTTAACCAGCGGCTTATGCCACCGTCTTTAGGTGACTTAGCCGAATGGCTATGCAAAGCCCTTTGGCAACCTAGTGGAATGGCTAGTAGTTATATCAAAAGTTTCTCGTATCAGAGGCAGGATGAAAATAATTCACATCGTGAGGCGCTACGGGCCAGTCGGCGGGATGGAGCGCTATGTCTGGGAGACCACGCGCGAATTGGCGAAATTAGGACATCAAGTCCAGGTTCTTTGTGAAACATGCATTGCAGAAAAGCCTCAGGAGATAACGGTACATGAACTGGGTACGATGCTTTATCGCCCGCGCTGGCTTTATTACTGGCGCTTCGGACGCCGTGTGGAAAAATGGCTGCGCGCGAACCAACAACCCGGTTGGTTGATCCATAGCCACGAACGGGTCGGCGTGCATCAGATCACCACTTTTCATGGTCAGCCATTCATTGCGATACGTGACCAACCTTGGTGGAAAAGGGCTTCGCTACGCGTAGCGATGCACCTTTATATGGAGAGACGCGAGTTGTGCGTAGCGCGGCGTATCGTGCCAATCTCTGAGATCACCGCGCGCCAGTTGGCACACTACTACCCCGAGTACGCCCACAAGCTCACGGAGCCTGTAGTGCCGGGCGTATTGCCGGGTATCGTTCGGCTACCACGTAGCGTGCCTGCTGACGGTGGCACCATCGGCTTCGTCGGCAAAGAGTGGCAGCGGAAAGGATTGGCGTTGGCGATCAAAATTGCTGAGCAATTGCGCCATGTGCGCCCGCAACTTGAGTTGAGGGTGATTGGACCGGATGAACGCGAAGTGCGGCACTTATTCACCGATTGGCAGGGCGGTTACCGCTTATATGGCTGGCGCAACGAGACTTCGTACTTCAGTGAAATCGATGTGTTGCTGCATCCGGCGAAAGCCGAACCTTATGGCATGGTCATCAGCGAAGCGATGGCGGCGCGTGTGCCAGTGGTGGTGTCGGATGCTTGCGGTGCGGCTTCGCAAATCAATGCCGAGGCAGGAGAGGTGGTTACACTTGATGCGCCATTGCAGCGATGGGTGACGGCAGTCGCGAAGCAGTTGGGTCGGACAGAAGCTCCGCCATCCTTTGTGCGTGGTTGGGATAGGGTGGTGTCAGAATACGAGACCATTTACAGGGAAACCACCTGCCAGACCCTTCGGAAAGTCGCCGTTGTAGTACCCAAATATGGCCTGGTCGGCGGTGGGGAGCGGTTTGCTAGTGAAGTAACCGAACGGTTAGCCATGAATGAAAACCTTGATATCCATGTTTTCGCAAACCAGTGGGTCGCCTATTCAAACCGGATCAAGTTTCACAAAGTCCCTATGATTCGCTTCCCGCGCTTCCTGCGTCCGCTATCGTTCGCATGGTTCGCAAAACAGATGATAGACCGAATGAACTTCGACCTGGTGCATGCCCATGACTGGATACTTAAGGGCGATATATTCTCAGTACATTCCGTACCCCACGCCGGTTGGGTCAGGTGGGTGAGAAATAGACGCCCCAGTCTTTTTGACCGGGCAGTAATCGCTGTCGAACGAAGAACCATAATGAACGGCGGATCGACCTACTTCTTTCCTGTTTCCACCATCGCCATAGAGGCCTTTCGGCGCGAGTATGCACCGTTGCCGGGACAATGGCAGGCGCTTTCTCCCGGGGTGGACGTCGCCCGATTTTCAACGCCGGATCGTGCCGCCTGCCGCGCCGACATCCGGACCCATTACGGAATAGGCGCATCGGATATCCTCCTCCTCTTCGTCGGGATGAATTTCGAGGTCAAGGGTCTGGATACCATCATCGCGGCGGTGGCCAAGGCCAGTGCCGCACGGCCCGAAGCGAACATTCGGCTCCTCGTGGTAGGCCGAGGCGATGAGGGTAAGTACGGCAGGATGGCCCAATCACTGGGGATCGCCGAAGCCGTGACGTTTGCCGGGACACAGGTTGAGAGGTTGGAACGCTACTACCGGGCGGCGGATATTTTCATCATGCTCTCGAAATTCGACACCTTCGGCATGGTGGTGCTGGAAGCGATGGCCTCCGGCCTGCCGGTCATCGTCAGTCCTAATGTGGGCGCGAAGGATCTCGTGGAAGAAGGAGTCAACGGTTTTATTCTCCCCGCTCCCCAGGATGCGGATGCCGCAGCAGACCGGATCGTCCGGCTGTCAGACATAGCGCGGCGGGAAATGATG
>JBAQWL010000212.1:0-6996 GCA_049298895.1 Gallionella sp. | reverse complement strand
CCTTGGTTGTTGCGGTGCTGGGTATCCCCCCGTTACGCCGTGTGCTCGTAAGCAGTTTCATTCTCAAGATTTTCCGCAAAATACTTCCGCAGGTTTCGCAAACCGAACAGGAGGCGCTCGATGCGGGAACGGTGTGGTGGGACGGCGAATTGTTCAGTGGCAACCCGAATTGGAATAAATTACGGGCTTTTCCAAAGCCTGCCCTGAGCAGCGTGGAACAAGCCTTCCTCGATAACGAGGTCGAACAGTTATGTGCGATGATCAACGATTGGGATATAACCCACCAGCGCGCTGATCTGCCGCCCGAAGTCTGGCAGTTCATCAAGGACAAGGGTTTCTTCGGCATGATCATTCCGAAACGTTATGGCGGACTGGAATTTTCCGCGCAGGCGCATTCGGCGGTGGTGAGCAAAGTGGCTTCGCGCAGCGGCACGGCCGCGGTAACGGTGATGGTGCCGAATTCCCTGGGGCCGGCCGAACTGTTGTTGCACTACGGCACGGAAGACCAAAAGGAAAGATATCTGCTACGTCTGGCGAAGGGACTGGAAGTGCCCTGTTTCGCGCTGACCGGCCCGTTCGCCGGTTCCGATGCCGGCGCGATCCCCGATTACGGCGTGGTGTGCTACGGTGAATTTGCCGGACGGCAGAACGTGCTGGGAATCCGCATGACCTGGGAGAAACGCTATATCACGCTGGCTCCGGTGGCCACGCTGCTGGGCATGGCTTTCAAACTGCATGACCCGGACCGTTTGCTCGGCGGCGAAACCAATCGCGGCATTACCCTGGCCTTGATCCCGACCGAAACACCCGGCGTGCAGATAGGCCGCCGCCACTTCCCGCTGAATTCTGCGTTCCTGAACGGCCCGACGCAGGGCAATGGGGTGTTCATCCCGATGAATTACATCATCGGTGGAACGACGCGCATCGGGCAGGGCTGGCGCATGCTGATGGAGTGCCTTGCGGCAGGGCGCTCGATCTCGCTGCCGGCCAGCAGCATCGGCGCGATGAAACTGGCAGCGCGCACCTGTGGCGCATACAGCCGCGTGCGCAAACAGTTCAAGCTGCCGATCGGCAAATTCGAAGGCGTCGAGGAGCCGCTGGCACGCATCGGCGCGCATACCTATATGGTGGATGCGGCCCGCCAGTTCACTGCGCTGGCAGTGGACCTGGGCGAAAAACCTTCGGTGATTTCCGCCATCATCAAATATCACGCCACCGAACGTGGACGCACCGTCATCATCGACGCGATGGATGTGCATGGCGGCAAGGGTATCTGTCTTGGCCCCGACAATTACCTGGGGCGGTTCTATCAGCAAACCCCGATCGGTATCACCGTCGAAGGCGCGAACATCCTGACGCGCACACTGATGATCTTCGGGCAGGGGGCGATCCGCTCCCATCCTTATGTGCTGAAAGAGGTTGCGGCTACGCAAGACCATGACCGCAAGCGCGCCCTGCGCCAGTTTGACGAGGCGCTGTTCGGGCATATTAGCTTTGCACTGAGCAACGCGGCGCGCAGCTTCGTGCTGGGTCTGACCGGCGGACGTGGTTTGCAGGTGCCAGAGGGCAACGCTACCCAACGCTACTACCAGCAACTGTCCCGCTATTCCGCAGCCTTTGCACTATGTGCGGATGTGGCGATGGCCGTGTTGGGCGGAACGTTGAAGCGGCGCGAGAAGATTTCCGCGCGCATGGGCGATGTGTTGAGCCTGTTATATTTGTGTTCGGCGACCTTAAAACGCTTCGAAGATGACGGTTGCCCCACCGAAGACCTGCCGTTGTTGAATTGGTCTATGCAGGACGCGCTGCACAAGATCCAGCAGGCTTTCGACGGCGTGATCCAGAACTTTCCAAACTCATTGGCGCGTGGGTTGTTGAGCATATTGGTCTTCCCGCTGGGACAGCGTTTGTCGCCGCCATCCGATCATCTTGGGCATCAAATTGCCACCCTGATGATGCAGCCCGGCGCGACACGGGATCGGTTGACCGCAGGGATGTACATTCCTGCTGACGAACAAGATGCAGTAGGCGCGTTGGAGGCGGCACTCGCCAGCACACTTGCGTGCGAACCGTTGCAGGCCAGGTTGGAAGAGGCACGCAAGAGCCGCAAGTTAAAGGCACTTGAAGAATTGCCGCGCATCGTCGAGGCACGAGAAGCGGGCATTATCGACGCAGAGCAGGCCTTGCAACTTGAAAGAGATTACGCGCTGCGCCGCAAGGTTATTATGGTGGATGATTTTGCGCCGGAAGAGTTAGCATCTGGTAGTTAAAAACGAATGTCTGCCAAGGATTAACACAGATAATCACGGATAGAGGCTTGCGTGTTTTAGAGACGGCTGCCAACCCATGAAGCACGGTGTTATCCGTGACATTTATTTATCCGTGGCTAGGCTGCCTTTATTCTAGAGTTAACAAAGACAATGGCTGACCTACGCGACAAAACTATTTTTATCACCGGATCCAGTCGCGGTATCGGACGGGAGATCGCATTGCGTTGTGCGCGTGATGGTGCGAAGCTGGTGATCACTGGCAAGACGGTGAAGGCCAATACAAAATTGCCCGGCACGATACACTCGGTTGCAGAAGAAGTGTTGCAAGCTGGCGGACAGGCACTGGCGATCCAACTGGATGTGCGGGATGAGCAGGCGATCGAGGCGGCGGTGATGCAGGCCGCAGAGAAATTTGGCGGCATAGATGTATTGGTGAACAACGCCAGTGCGATCAGCATGAGCGGCACGCTGGGAACGCCCGCCAAAAAGCTCGACCTGATGTGGGACGTGAATATGCGTGCGACCTTTCTGATGTCGCAGGCTTGTATTCCTTATCTCAAGCTAGCCGACAACTCTCACATCCTGACGTTGTCGCCCCCGCTGAATCTGGATGCTAAGTGGTTTGCGCCACATCTGGCTTACACGATGTCGAAATATGGCATGAGCTTGTGCACGCTAGGCATGGCACGTGAATTTTCTGCCGATGGCTTCGGGGGTAAAGGTATAGCGGTGAATTGCCTGTGGCCGCGCACCACCATCGCCACGGACGCGATCAAGTTCAATTTTCCGGAAGCTATCCTGAGTGCCTCGCGCAAACCTGCTATCGTGGCTGATGCAGCGTATGAGATACTTACACGCGACAGTCGCGTGTGTAGCGGGAACTTCTTTATTGACGAAGAAGTGTTGCGCGAAACGGGAGTGACTGATTTCGACCAGTATGCGGTGTCGCCCGGCACACCGTTGTATAGCGATTTGTTTCTCGGTTGATTAAACCCCGCCCAACCTCCCCTTGCACCCGCAAGAGGTATGCCGATGGAATCCCTGCTGCTAAGCAGCGACCCATTCGCAATCAGGAGAGGAGCTGGAGCAACTTTCTTATGGGAGTGATTAGATGCAGACTCAAAACGATGTGATTTCGCCGGAGCAGGCAGGTACCTTGCACGGGTTGTTCGTTGAGCGCGTTCGCCGCTCACCGGACAAAATCGCCTATCGCTATTTTAGTTCCGACATCACGCCCGCAAGCGGGCATGAGTCTTCTCTGAAACTTCGTTTTCAGCAGAACGCATGGCGTGACATCACCTGGCGGGAGATGCAGGGTGAAGTGGCGCGCTGGCAGGCGGCATTTGCGGGGCTGGGGTTACAGCGCGGTGATCGAGTCGCCATCATGTTGCGCAACTCCCCGCAGTGGGTGATGATCGATCAGGCGGCAATGTCATTAGGTTTGGTGGTTGTGCCACTGTATACCGTGGACAGGCCTGACAACATCGCCTATATCATCAAGGATGCCGATGTGAAGGTGTTGCTGTTTGAAAATGTCGAGCAATGGCAAGCCTTATGCACGGTGCGCGACCAGCTTGGCGGGGTGCTCCGTTTTGTGAGCATCGACCCGGTGCATGAAGGGGGTGAACCGCGCCTGATGCCCATGACCGCGTTCTTGCCTGTCGCCGCGCATTTGCAACCAGAGCTACCTTGTCCGAGCAGCGAACTGGCCAGCATCATTTACACCTCAGGAACCACCGGCAGGCCGAAAGGCGTGATGTTGAGCCATCACAATATGTTGAGCAACGCGCATGCTGCGCTGGATACTTTCGCCGTGTATGGTGACGATTTATTTCTGTCCTTCCTACCATTATCGCATACTTTCGAGCGCACCTGTGGTTACTACCTTGCCATCATGACGGGTGCGACGGTTGCCTATGCGCGTTCTATCCCCTTGTTGTCGGAAGATTTGCAGTACATCCGTCCGACCATTATGATTTCCGTGCCGCGTATCTACGAAAGAATGTACAGCGCGATACGCGCCAAATTGGAAGAAGGTTCGCCGCTTAAGCGCATACTGTTCAAATTGGCAGTGGATACTGGTTGGTCGCGCTTCCTGCACGAACAGAAACGCGGTGGCTGGCAGCCTTCGTTTTTGCTGTGGCCACTGCTGAAGAAGTTGGTGGCGCAGAAGATACTGGATCGTCTCGGCGGGCGCTTGCGTACCGCCGTCAGCGGTGGCGCGGCGCTTGCGCCGGAAATCTCGCACATGTTCGTCGGGCTCGGCCTGCCCGTAGTGCAGGGTTACGGGCTTACCGAGACTAGCCCCATCGTGGCGGGTAACCGTCTTGAGAATAATTTCCCCGACAGCGTCGGCCAGCCGATACGTGGCGTACAGGTGCGCCTCAGCGAGAAGAATGAGTTATTGGTAAAAGGACCAAACGTGATGCTGGGCTACTGGAAAAATCCGGAAGCGACCAGCGCGATGATAGATGCCGACGGCTGGTTGAATACCGGGGATACCGTGGGTGTCAGCGATACCGGACACATCTACATCACCGGCCGCATCAAGGAGATCATCGTCATGTCGAATGGTGAAAAAGTCCCCCCGGCCGATATGGAACAGGCGATCCTGCAGGATCGTTTGTTTGATCAGGCGATGGTATACGGCGAGGCGCGTCCCTATCTGGTTGCACTTGTAGTGCTCAATCCCGAAGCGTGGTTACAATTTGCCAAAGAGATCGGCGTACGCGCTGATATGCCGGAATCTCTAACGGATAAGCGGATTCAGGCCGAAGCGTTAAAGCATATCTCGGATAATCTGGGTGCCTTCCCCGGCTATGCCAGGGTGCACCGCGTGTTATTGCTGCAAGAGCCGTGGAGTATAGAAAATGGCCTGCTTACGCCGACCTTGAAGGTAAAGCGTGCAAAGGTGATGGAGAAATATGCCGCACAGATTAAGGAGCTTTATGAAGGCCATTGAACATGAGTGAGCATCAGCACACCACGCTACCGAACCGCCAGCCGACCATCCGCGTGGCAGCGATGCCTTCCGATGTCAATTACACGGGCGACATCTTTGGTGGCTGGCTGATGGGGCAGGTGGACATCGCGGGAAGCATTCCGGCATTGCATCGCGCGCAAGGCAGAGTAGCGACCGTGGCGGTAAATTCCTTCGTGTTCAAGCAGCCGATCTTCGTCGGCGACGTGGTCAGTTTTTATACCAGGATCCTGAAGGTAGGAAATACTTCGATCTCCGTTGAAGTCGAGGTCTATGCGCAGCGTGATCCGGCCAAGCCGACCTGCGTGAAAGTGACCGAGGCCACGCTGACCTACGTCGCAGTAGGAGAAGACCGCAAGCCACGCCCTGTACCACCAGAAAACTGAACGCAGAGCTATTTTAGGGAGTGAGCATGAAAGAGAATTTTGTTATCCGCAAAGTCGCCGTGTTGGGGGCAGGCGTCATGGGTGCGCAGATCGCAGCGCATCTGGTCAACGCCAATGTCGAGACGCTGCTGTTCGAGCTGCCCGCCAAAGAGGGCGACCCGAACGGCAACGTCAACAAGGCGCTGGACAACCTGAAGAAACTCGACCCCGCACCCGTTGCCAGCCCGGCAAAGATCACCTACATCCAGCCCGCCAATTACGAGCAGCATCTGGATAAGCTGCGCGAGTGCGACCTGATTATCGAGGCTATCGCCGAGCGCATGGACTGGAAGTCCGACCTGTACAAAAAAGTCGCGCCGTACGTGAATGAGCACGCGATCTTCGCCAGCAACACTTCCGGCCTTTCCATCAACCAACTCGCCGAAGCTTTCCCGGAGAACCTGCGCCACCGTTTCTGCGGCATCCATTTCTTCAATCCGCCGCGCTACATGCACCTGGTCGAGCTGATCCCCTGCACGGTCACCGCAGCGCCGCTGCTCGACCAGCTGGAGACCTTCCTCGTTTCGACGCTGGGCAAGGGCGTGGTGCGCGCCAAGGACACGCCCAACTTCGTCGCCAACCGCATCGGCGTGTTCTCGATGCTTGCCACCAAGCATCACGCGGCGGCGTTCAACCTCGGCTTCGACACCGTGGATGCGCTGACCGGGCGTTATCTGGGCCGCCCCAAGAGTGCCACCTTCCGCACGCTGGACATCGTCGGCCTCGACGTGTTCGCGCATGTGGTCAACACCATGCGCGTGAACCTCACCGACGATCCCTGGCACCGGCACTTCGAACTACCGAGCTGGTTCGCTTACCTGGTCGATCAGGGCTCGCTGGGGCAGAAGACCAAACGCGGCGTCTACCAGAAGATAGGCAAGGATATCCACGTGCTGGACATACACACCAAGGAATACCGCATCTCCGATGCCAGGGTGGACGACGGCGTGAAAGATATCCTGCGCGAACGCGACTGGGCGAAAAAGCTCGCCAAGCTGCACGCCAGCACCCATCCTCAAGCGCAGTTCCTGTGGGCGGTGTTCCGCGACGTGTTCCATTACTGCGCGATGTACCTGGAAGGCATCGCCAACAACGCGCGCGATTTCGATTTCGCGGTGCGCTGGGGCTTCGGCTGGGACAACGGCCCGTTCGAGATCTGGCAGGCCGCTGGTTGGCAGCAGGTGGCAGGATGGATCGCCGCCGACATCGCGGCAGGCAAGGCGATGGCGAACACGCCGTTGCCCGCCTGGGTCACTGAGCTGGATCGCGTTGGCGTCCACACTCCGCAGGGTTCCTTCGCTCCTGTAGGTCGGGATTCATC
>JBAQWL010000211.1:0-9727 GCA_049298895.1 Gallionella sp. | reverse complement strand
GTGCCAGCCATCGGACAGCCACAGATCGGCACGTTGATAACCTCTGTCAGTGATGAAGGCCAGATATTCTTCGTTGCTCACCAGGCGACTCCCCAGCCTGAAATCACACAGCAACGTCTGATGTCTGGGGTGTTCGTTGTCGAAGTAAAATCCAACTCCGTCATGACCGATCTCGACTATCCCGCCACCGAACTCGTGCGAGCCCATGGCCGGGAGCGACGCAGGCGAGGGCGGGTTGGCAGCGTCGCGGTAAGCCAGCTTGAGCGGATTGATAAAGAAATTGTATTTCACATCCATCAGCAGCAACTCCTGATGCTGGGTCTCGTGTTCGATGCCCAGTTCCACCCGCGCGAGGATGTCATGTGCGGATTGTTGCGGCAGCATATTCAGCAGTGCTCGCATTGCCTCATCAACATGGCTGCGATACCGATATATTTCCGCTACTGTCGGGCGCGACAACAAACCGCGCTGTGCTCGCGGGAAAAATGTACCCGCTGTTTCGTAATATGAATTGAACAGATGCGCGTAACCCTCATCGAAAATACGATAACCCGGTGCAAAAGGCAGCAGGATGAAAGTCTCGAAAAACCAGCTGGTATGCGCAAGATGCCACTTGGGCGGACTGACTTCGGCGCTGGCCTGAATGACATAGTCCTCGATCTCCAGCGGAGCGCACAAAGCTTGGCTGCGGGCTCGTACTCCACCCAAGCGCCGACCCAGCGCCAGCGCTTGATCCTCAAGACCAGCATGTGGTTGTTGAAAATTCATAGGCTATTCTTCCATCTTGACGCTATGCCAGAAGGGACATGATCCTGATGCGCGCCGCCATGCTGGATGGGTATGGATACAATCAAGCGGCATCGTCATTCATCTTGCCGTCCACAACCACATCGTAGTAGCTAGCGGTCCCCCTCCAGAAACAGCGGATATGTGTGTTGCTAGCCTGCAAGTATTCGCGCTTCACAGCAGAGAGTGGGAAGTATACATTCCATTCGACACGATGAATCTCGTCGGCTGCAGCTTCGGAGATGACCTGATTGCTCCCTATCGCTTTGTGCATGATTCTCTCCTGGTTAAAAAACAGGGCGATGCAAAATTGCGATTACCCTCAGCTCGTTGGTCGCATCATGCAAAGCAAAGCTTACATCAGACGAACAGTGTTAACTACCCTGATGTCGACCAAAGTATTCGCGACAAGTTGGATTCAACTGTGCGCTTGGTTGACAGTTGCAACGCGGCAGCGACAGGAATTAAAAAGGCGTAAACTCGGGTGTAGACCAACCAACAAGATTGTTATTCAGCAATGAGTCGAAAAGTCATCGTCCGCAACATCACCAGCGCTGATATCAAGCCGCTGATTGAGCTCCAGAAACGCGTTTATCCGACCATCCAGCCGTGGCGAGAGGATTTGCTATTGCATCAGCTTGATATCTTTCCGCAGGGCCAGTTCGTCGCCGAGATAGATGGTGAACTGGTCGGTGCTTCCAGTTCGGTCGTGGTGGCGTGGGATGAGTGGCAAATCGAGCATACCTGGAAGGAGATCACCGACCGCGGCAGCTTCGACATCCATAATCCGCAGGGCCGTACGCTCTATGCCGCCGAAGTGTTCGTGCATCCGCACAAGCGCGGCACGGGGATCGCATACTCTGTATCGCGAGCGCCGGATATTGTGCCGGCAGCTCAATTTGAAACGCATCATGGCCTGCGGCCGCCTGCCGGGTTACCATCTTTACGCAGACCGGATGTCAGCGCAGTTGTATGCCCAGAAAGTCGTGTGGCTCAACCCGCGCTACAGTGAAAACAAGCCCAGCCTAATCGCCCAAGGAGGAAACCCGTGAAAGTTCGAATCGCTGCAGTGCAGTATTTACTCCGCTCCATCAACGACTGGGATGGCTTTGAAAACCAGGTTCGGTTCATACTCAAGGCTGCCGCAGAATACAAACCAAATTTCGTCATGCTGCCGGAGATATTCACCAGCCAGTTGCTGTCCTTCCTCGACACAGACAACAACATCAAGGCCGCTGTCCGGCGCATGCATGATTACACACCACGCTATAAAGACCTGATGGCCGAGATGGCCAAAAATACAATTTTTATCTGATCGCCGGCAGCCACCCCAACCTGCGTGATGGTCTGCTCTATAACACCGCGTTCATGTTCTCGCCGCAAGGCGACGTGTTCACGCAGGACAAGATCTATCGCACCCGCTGGGAGTCCGACAAGTGGGATACCACGGCGGGCAGCAAGCTTCATCTTTTCCAGACCGACTACGGCGCCATCGGCATCCTGCTCTGCTACGACATCGAGTTTCCCGAGCTGGCACGGATGGTCTGCGAGGCGGGGGTCCGTCCTCCATCGACGACCGCCAAGGATTTTGGCGCGTGCGCAACTGCGCCCATGCTCGCGCCATCGAGAACCAGGTCTATGTTGCGATGAGCAGCACTGTGGGCAACTTGCCGGTGGAAGGGCTGAGCATGCATTACGGCCAGGCGAGCATCATGACGCCTTCCGATTTTCCGTTCTCGCGCGACGGCATCGCCGCGGAAGGCGTGATCAACATGGAACAAGTGGTGGTCGCTGACGTCGATCTTGATGCACTGACCCAGAACCGGATCAGTGGCACCACCATCCCGTTATACGACAAGATGCGACAGGTTTATAAGGACCCGGTAGAGATCGTTTCTGCACGATGCGGACCGGCTAAAACTTGAGAAATGCAGTTAGACTTGGGGGTGGCTGCTTGCTTCAGGGTTGGTAGGCTATGTTGTAATAATTTAGATTTTCCTCAGCGAGCGAATAATTTTCAGTTACCAGTTCAACGGATAGGTGGTTTTACATGCGAACAGCATTACTGGTTTTTTTTATGTCATCAGTTATATCAACTACTGCATTTGCAGGCACACCCGGGGAAGTCGAGATCGGCGAATACCTGCGTGAGGCCAAATTGCAAGGGCTGTTCGGGAAAACTAAAAAGTTTTCTGACTACAAAGGCAAGCCGCTCATCATCAACGTATGGGCCAGTTGGTGCAGTCCCTGCCGGGCGGAGATGGGTTCTCTTGAGCGGCTTGCGCGTCGGTATAACGGCAAGCAATTCAATATAATTGGCATTTCAACCGACGATGATGGCAAAGCGGCTGCGGCGTTCATCAAACAATCAACAGTCACCTTTGAAAATTTTCTTGATAGCAAACTGTTCCTGGAAAACATGCTGGGTGCCAACACAATACCGCTGACCATTTTGGTAGATGCGCAAGGACGCGTGCTCGAAAAGGCCCGTGGGGCGTACGAGTGGGATAGCCCGGAGATTGTAGATGCGATAGGCGCAACGTTTCAAATCAAGTTGAAGCGTTAGGCAGGATGTGCGGGATAACCTGGGTCTATCGCAGCAGTAAGGAAACGGGCGACGATTTTGGACAGAGAATAGACAGTATTGAAAATAATAAAGCCTATTTTCCAGCCTATTAGGGATATGACCTTCCCCCGAAAAATCGTCTTCCAAGGGTGACGTAAAATTAACATTACCTTTGGAAAGGAAGACGATGAAGATACCGAAGCAGGAATATACGACTGAGTTCTAAGGAACTGTCGGTCAAGCGGGTGAAGTCTGGTCAGTCGATTAGCGCAGTAGCGAGGGATCTCGGGCTAATCGAGCAGACGCTACGCAACTGGGTCAAGGCAGCCGCTGCTGGAAAGCTGAACGGAGCCGGCGGCAAGGTAGTGACACCTGAACAGATGGAACTTTCCCGGCTGCTGCACTCGACGCTGGGCTACAAGTCACCGATGCAGTTCTTGAGTGACTGGCTCACCGCTCGGCAACAGGAAAAACTGGTAGCATGAAAACCTCCTCTTGGAAGACGAAAAATCGAGGGAAGGTCATTCTGATGATGAGCATGGGCAGTAATAAGTGATAGGAATTGCTTGTCAGTTCCATTCATTTTTCTACGAATAAATCATAAGGTAAAATACTTTTGATGCTTACCCGATAACTTCGAAGCCAGTGTAGCTGCCCCCGTCCGGTTCGATCTTGACGCGCTCTACCTGTGCATGCTGCGGGCCGCACTTCGCCCAGCGTAGGATTGCATCCACGGCGGTGGGCTCGCCCTGCACTGCGGCTTCAACCGTGCCATCGCTACAGTTCCGCACCCATCCTGTGACCGCCAGTTTATGCGCTTCGCGGCGCATCGATTCACGAAAGAACACACCTTGAACGTGGCCATGGATCATGAGGCGTAGCGTTACTATGTAAGAAGGCGATCCAAGGGACATTCTTTTCCCTACTGTCGTATGCGTGTTGTGTAGGCGGGCAAGGTTAATTGTTAATGCTAGCAGTCAGGAAGTAGATTTCCAAGCCCCCTTATGTTTTTTCTGAAATGCTTTGACAGCGACTCTACTGGATATATCATGCAGCATTAAGATTTTGTCATAAGCCCAGTCTGCAGACTGCCTATTCAAAGCCACTCCTGGAGACAGCGAATGGAGTTTTTCTCGCGATGGAGTGACGCGCTTGCCGGCGTTCTCAACCAGACCATAGAGCGTCTGGCGCACTACCTGCCGAATGTGCTTGGTGCGTTTCTGCTGCTGTTGGTCGGCTGGATCGTCGCCCATGTGTTGCGGGCGATCGCAGTGCGTTTGACCCATCTTGGCGAACACGCATTGGCGCGCATTTTCTCTGGTCGTGGCGCATTTTCAGCACTCTTGCCTAATGCATCTGCGAAGATTTTCGGTAGCGTCGTCTTTTGGGCGGTAGCGCTGTTTTTCCTTACTGCCGCGACCCAGGTGCTGGGTCTGCAAACATTTACCACGTGGCTGTCACGCGTCGTTGACTATCTGCCTACCGTTTTTGTTGGTGCGCTCATCGTTATTGCCGGGTTTCTGGTCAGCAAGCTGGCGCGTGAAGTGGTGCAGGCTGCTGTAGCCGGTGCCGGTGAACATCAGCGAGTACTTATCGGTCGCGTCGTGCAGGCGGGGATACTAGTTACTGCCATCTTGGTCGGCGCCGAGCAGATCGGTATCCGGGTCACTTTCCTTGTCATTCTTGCGGCGACGGCCGGTGTTGCACTGGTGGGCGCAGTGGCCCTCGCGCTCAGCCTCGGCGCCCGCGACTACGTCGCCAACCTTATTGGTGCGCGGTATCTGCGTCAGCGCTACAGCGTTGGCCAACACGTTCGCGTCGCAGGCTATGAAGGCCGGATTCTGGAGCTGACGGACACTGCGGTCATACTGGAAACCGCCGAAGGCCGCGCGAGCCTGCCGGCGAAGGTGTTCAACGAACAGGCTATCGTTTTGCTGGTGAGCGGGGCGCGCAATGGCTAGCAGCAAAGAACTCACCTACGCTTTTCTGGAAACGCATCCGGCAGACGCGGCGCGGGTACTAGAACATCTCGCCGCCGCCGAGGCGGGCGCGCTGCTGAAGTCGGTGCCTTTACGGCTTGCCTCACCTGTGCTGCGTCAGATGCTTCCGCTTTCCGGTGCGCGCTGTCTGGAGCAGATGGAGGATACCGAAATAGCCGGGCTGCTGCGCGGCGTTGGTCCGCAGGCCGGAGTTGCGCTGCTGCGTTATTTCGGCGCCGAGCGAAAGGCGCAGTTACTGGCGCAGTTACCGGCCACGCTCAGCATCGCGTACGAGTTGTTGCTTGGTTACACGGAAGGCACTGTCGGCGCCTGGATGGATCCGCGCGCCTTGGCGCTGCCCGCTGATATGACAGCTGGCGAATCGCTCGAACGCGTGCGCCGTGCTGATGAAGCGTTAACTGCCGATCCCTTTGTCATCGACCGCAACCAACGCCTGCTCGGCTATGTCGAACTCGCCGACTTGCTGCGCGCGGATGCAACGACTTTGCTAACACGACTGGTACGCCCAAGTCCGCATCGCCTGCCTGCGCAGGCTTTGCTCGCCGGACTGCGCGACCATCAGGGATGGCGCGAGGCTTCTACGCTGTCCGTCGTTGAGCGAGGTGACCGGTTGGTCGGCGTATTAACACATGCCGCGTTGCAGCGGGCGCTCTCATTGGAGCAGAGCACGCCGACACCCAACCACGCAGTCGATACGCTCGTCGGTGTCGCCAGCGCGTATTGGTTCGGCGTTTCGGCGCTGATACAGGCGATCGTCGGTCTGTTACCGGTCGAACGCCGTGAGGGGGACTCATGAACACTGGCGTTGAGGCGGCGGTCGCCGCCCTCAACCAGCGCTTTATGCTTGATTACCCACGCGAGGCCGCGCGGCGCATCGAGACGATGCCGGCGCGTGAAGTGAGCGCAATGCTGGCGGATCAGCCCATGCATGCGGTGATATCAATGTGGCACAGTCTCGCCACCGACGTGGAGCAAGCAGTATTCACCGAGTTACCAGAGCGGCATGCCGCAGAGCTACTTGCCGAGTTGGAGCCGTCGCGTAGCGCGGCGCTGCTCAGTCGACTGGAGGACGATGAGCGTGAGCGCTATAAGCAGCTGCTCAGTGCGCAGGCTGCTGCGGAAATACAAACATTGATGCGATATCCGCCAGACTCCGCAGGAGAATTGATGGATCCGCGCGTGCCCTCGTTTTGTGGTGAATTGACAGCATTTGAGGCGCTGGCGCGGTTGCGTTTGACCAAGTGGCGCGGATTGCGCGAACTGTATCTGGTAGATAATGACGGTCGACTGGACGGCCGTGTCGATATTCAGGATCTGGCGCTTGCCGACCCGGACGAGACGCTTGCGCGTATTGCGCGCAAGATCGTGGATGCCGTGCAGGACACCGATCCCCGCGAGGATGTGGTGGAAAAGATGCAGCAGGATGCAGTGACCGACCTGCCGGTGATCAACTTTGACGGGCACTTGGTAGGCGTCATCCGCCAGGCCAAGCTGGCTTCGGCCGTGCAGCAGGAAACCACGCTGGACATCCAGACCATGGTCGGAGCGAGCCGCGATGAGCGGGCGCTTTCGTCCGCCACCTTTGCAGTGAGTAAACGCCTGCCTTGGTTGCAGATCAATCTATTGACCGCTTTTCTCGCTGCGTCTGTTGTCGGGTTGTTCGAGAGCACCATCGCCAAGTACACCGCGCTCGCGGTGCTGCTGCCGGTGGTTGCCGGGCAGTCGGGGAACGCAGGCGCACAGGCACTGGCGGTGACGATGCGCGGACTGGTGCTGCGCGAAATCAGCCTGCATCATTGGCCCAAGGTGGTGTTGAAGGAAGTTAATGTCGGCTTGATGAACGGATTCGCGATCGCTGCAACGACAGCTCTTGGCGTGTACGTCTGGAGCAGGTCTTTTGGATTGGTGCTGGTGATTGCAGCTGCGATGGTGATCTCGATGGTTGCGGCGGGCTTCGCCGGTGCGCTGGTTCCGATCATGCTGAAGCGCTTTGGCCAGGATCCAGCGCAGTCCTCCTCGATCATTCTCACTACTGTCACCGATGTCGTCGGATTTTTCTCCTTCCTAGGCATCGCGACGCTATTGTCGTCGATGCTCTGATTGACTGCTTACGTCCGTCTCTCACTTGTCGTGGCTCTATGGCAGTAGCGACGGTTCACCCTGATAGCCTGAATCTGCGCCAGCAAAAACGCCCCACTGGCAGAACGTTTTTACGAGCCACATATTTCCACTAAATTATTTTTTCAGCAAATCACGGATTTCCGTCAGCAGAACTTCTTGTGCCGGTGGAGCGGAAGATACTTTTTTTGCTTCTTCCTCTTTCTTCTTCATGGAGTTGATACCTTTGATTACCATGAAGATAACCGCAGCAATAATCGTGAAATCCACAACCGTTTGTATGAATTTTTCATAGCTGATCACAACGGCTGGAGCTGTTTCGTTGGCTGCTTGGAGGATAAAGGCTAGTTTCGAAAAGTCCACTCCGCCTACCAGCACACCGATGGGGGCATGACGACATCCGTTACAAAAGAAGAAACTATTTTTCCGAAAGCGGCACCGATAATAACACCGACGGCCATATCGACCACATTACCCTTGATCGCAAATTGTTTGAATTCCTTGATCATGCTCATGATTTTTCTCCTTGAGGGATATTAATTAAATCGCGTGAGCTAAAGCTGCAGCGCGCAAAAAACACACCTAGCGCAGGCCATGAACCACAAGGTGTAAAGCTTTCCAAAAAGGGAGTTCATTGCCGATACTAGCTGGCTGGCGGCGCGACCTTGATGACTTCGTCGAGTGTTGTCGTCCCTGCCGCAACTTTCATCGCCCCTGATATCCGTAGTGGTTTCATGCCTTCGTGGTAGGCTACTTCGCGGATGCGCGCCACATCGGTGTTTGAGGTGGTCAATTTGCGCAATTCGGGTGACATCAGCAGGATCTCGTATATACCGATACGTCCCGTGTAACCCGTCATCCGGCACTCGAGACAACCTACCTGCTGTTGAAATTGCGCCGGACGGCCGGTCTTCCACGGCACAACAAGTTCGTCCCACTTTTCATTCTCATCGGTCAGCACCTGCTGCGGCTGCTTGCAATGCGGGCACAATGTGCGTACCAGCCGCTGCGCCATGATGCCGAGCACCGTGGCATTGATCATGAATGGCGCGACGCCGAGATCAAGAAGCCGGGTGATCGCCGTCGGGGCATCGTTGGTGTGAAGTGTGGTCAGCACGAGATGGCCAGTCAGCGCAGCCTGAATCGCCATGTCGGCGGTTTCCAGATCGCGGATCTCGCCTACCATGATGATGTCCGGATCCTGTCGCATCAGCGCACGCAATCCGTCGGCGAAATGGAGTTCGATGCCATGTTGAACCTGCATCTGATTGAACGCGGGCTCGACCATCTCGATCGGGTCCTCGATGGTGCAGACGTTAACCTCCGGCGTGGCCAGATGTTTGAGTGTGGAATAAAGCGTGGTGGTTTTTCCCGACCCGGTCGGGCCGGTGACAAGAATAATGCCGTTCGGCTGTGACGTCATCTTGTCCCAGCGGGCGCGATCCTCGTCAGAAAAACCGAGTTCGGCAAAATTGCGCACTAGTACCTCCGGATCGAAAATACGCATCACCAGTTTCTCGCCGAAGGCTGTCGGCAGGGTGGACAAACGCAACTCCACTTCAATGCCATCTGTTGTGCGAGTCTTGACGCGGCCATCCTGCGGGCGGCGTTTCTCGATGACATCCATGCGTCCGAGCAGTTTGATACGGCTGGTCATGGCGGTCAGCACCGACATCGGGATCTGGTAAACCTGATGCAGCACGCCGTCGATGCGGAAGCGCACTAACCCGAGGTTGCGTCTCGGCTCGATATGTATGTCCGAAGCACGTTGTTCGAAAGCGTACTGCCACAACCAGTCTACGATCGTGACGATGTGCTGGTCGTTTGCATCGAACTGTTGTTTGCTTTTGCCCAGCTCTACCAATTGTTCGAACGAGGCCTGTCCAGATTTTTCTTGGCGCTTGGTCTGCGCCGCATTTTTTATCGAGCGTGCTAGATTATAGAACTCGACCAGATAGCGGTTGATGTCTTCTGGTGTGGCGACGACTCGGTGGATATCCTTGCGCAGTATATGCTGGAGAACTTTTTCCCAGTCACGCAGAAAGGGTTCGGAGGTGGCGATGACCACCTCTTTTTTCGTAACCTGCACCGGCAGGATGCCGAAACGTGTGGCATAGTCGTTGGACATGATGTCGGTAACGATGGAAAAGTCGATCTTCAGCGGATCAATGTGGAAATACTCAAGGCCAACGTGCCCTGCAAGCCACTCGGTCAGCGCATCCTGATGCAGAACTTTGTTCGGAGGAAGCAACGATTT
>JBAQWL010000210.1:0-2201 GCA_049298895.1 Gallionella sp. | reverse complement strand
CCTCGACCCAATCCTCTGCGCTCAAGTGTTCAAGATTCACCCACACTGGTTTTTTTTGTTGCGCCACCATCGCTTCGATATAGCTTTGCGGCAGCTTGCAGGCGAATGCCTCGATCACCAGCTCGGCCGCCCCTCCCTCCCACGAACAGAAGAGAGGTTGGGGGAGCATGAAAAATGCGTCAGCAGTCCAATGGCATAGCTCCACGCTCCGACACATTTGCTGCTTCGCCTCAACATCCACTTCGGGGCACATCTTGGCCAAGCTGCCCAAATCATCAACCCACAACCTCACTGCGAGACTATGTTCGTTCGCCAGCTGCCGTGCCAACCGCCAAGACACACCGATATCGCCATAGTTGTCGATGACGTTGCAGAAGATGTCGCAGGAGGCTGGAGACATAGCGGGAAAATTGAAATTTTCGGCTGCCATCACAACATTGCCCCCAGCTTCGCATCATTACGATGATTGCCCCTTAAGGCATTAAGCCAATAGGTGTCTGGAATGAAAAGGCGTGCGCGACAGGGCATGGAAATCGGGTAAACACACATCTACTTTTACGGTGGCGGAATATTAGCAGGAAAGCGTGGCCTACCCTTGCCGCTCCCTATTATTTTCCTCAAAACTGGCATTAAATTTGCCTGCGACATAGCGCCAGATTAACTTGACAATTTCTTTCAGAGGAGGAGGATAGTTGTCGCAGGATGCCTGCATATGTTGAATTAATAGGCTCTAACAATCATCCAACCAAGATGCGGAGCAAAGGAGTACATGGAGACAAACTGCATAGCGCAGGGATCTAATTTTTGAGGTGCCTTGCACATGAAGTCGAACTAAAATTATTTAGGAGACTACAATGAAACGCAAATTATTCTTCATGTTACCAAATATGGAAACTGCACATTCCATGATGGATCAAATGCTGCTCGCGCGTATCGAAGAGCGAAATATCCGTTTTCTTGCCAAGCCTGAGATGCCTCTGGAAGGGCTGCCAGAGGCTAATGTAATGGAAAAAACCGACAGCCTGCATGGTATTGGCGTTGGAGCAGCTATTGGCGGTGTAAGCGGGGCGCTGGGCGGATTACTTGTCGTTGCGATGCCTGCGCTCTTCTCCGTCCCTTCTGGTAGCGGACAACAGCTTCAAGCGATGGCAATTCTTGCAATTGGCCTGGCTGGCGCAGCTTTTGGCGCATGGTGGACCGGCTTCGCAGCCAGCATGGTTTCCAATTCGAGCCTAGCACCCTATAAAGACCAGATCGCACGTGGCGAAGTATTAATGATAGTGACTGTACCATACCATCGTATCAGCGATATCCGCGCATTAGTTGGTGCGAAATGCGGCGATGCGTGCAATTATGTCCGCGTCACTCCGATGGATCATGTGATATTCCCGTAACTTCATAACATATTGTTCTCAGTCTTAATCCAACTTTCACTCTACCGATCCCCTTGCCTTCAAGGGGATCGATTTACTTGGGGCTGCTAAGAAGCTCGTACTATTCACAAAAAACCTTTCTGCACTTATTTTTATCGTAACAACAATACCGACAAGTCTTCTCAAACAAGACACTGAAAGCTTGTATCACTATCGCTTCGCGACCCGCGAGCAAGCAAAACAAGTCGTTTTTGAATACATTGAAGTGTTTTACAATCGTACCCGGCGTCATGCGAAAACCGACAATCAGATTCCATCTGAATTCGACCATCAGTGTTACGCTATTGCGGCATAATCCAGATGACTTGCCCGTCCAGTAAATCGGACTCCGCTCACTTTTCGTAAATCCACATTCTCAGTCCGCATGCAACGCTTCCACCGGATCCAGCCGCGCCGCGCGCCGCGCCGGCATCACGCCCGCTGCCAGGCCTATGCTGACCGCACTCAACTCGGCAAGCACGGCGAACAGCCATGGCGTGTGCACCGGCAAAGCCGGAAACAGCAGATGTAATCCCTGCGCAATGCCGACACCCAAGGCCAGTCCGGCCAAGCCACCCAGTGCGGAAAGTAATATTGCCTCGCCGAGAAATAATGTCAGCACCTGCCGCTCTTGCGCACCCAAAGCACGCAGCAAACCAATCTCGGTGGTACGTTCGGTCACCGCCATGGTCATGATAGTCAGAATGCCAACGCCACCGACCAGTAACGAAATGCCGCCGAGAGCGCCGACGGCAAAAGTAATCACATCCAGCACCGAGCTGAGTACTT
>JBAQWL010000209.1:0-11891 GCA_049298895.1 Gallionella sp. | reverse complement strand
CTGTAGCGGTCTTCCGCCGGCAACTGCATGGTCAGGCCCAGCGCACGACCGCGCGGGATGATGGTCACCTTGTGCACCGGATCGGTCTTCGGCAACAGCTTGGCGACAACCGTATGGCCCGACTCGTGATAGGCAGTGTTGCGACGCTCTTCCTCAGGCATGATCATGGAGCGGCGCTCCGCACCCATCATGATCTTGTCCTTGGCCGACTCGAAATCATCCATCTCGACGAAACGCTTGCCGCGCCGCGCCGCGAACAAGGCGGCTTCGTTGACCAGATTTGCCAGGTCGGCACCGGACATGCCGGGCGTGCCGCGCGCCAGGATATCGGCCTTCACGTCCTGGGCGACCGGCACCTTGCGCATGTGCACCATCAGGATCTGTTCGCGCCCGCGAATATCCGGCAGCGGCACGACCACCTGGCGATCGAAGCGGCCCGGGCGCAACAGCGCGGGATCCAGCACATCTGGACGGTTGGTCGCAGCAACCACGATCACGCCACTGGCGCCCTCGAAGCCATCCATTTCGACCAGCAATGCGTTCAGGGTTTGCTCACGCTCGTCGTTGCCGCCCCCAAGTCCAGCACCGCGCTGGCGGCCCACCGCATCAATTTCATCGATGAATACGATACATGGAGATTGCTTTTTCGCTTGCTCAAACATGTCGCGTACACGTGCAGCACCTACGCCAACGAACATTTCAACAAAGTCGGAACCGGAGATCGAAAAGAACGGCACCTTGGCTTCGCCGGCAATCGCTTTGGCCAGCAGCGTCTTCCCGGTACCTGGATTACCTACCATCAGCACACCGCGCGGGATGCGCCCACCTAGATTCTGGAATTTGGAGGGATCACGCAAAAAGTCCACCAATTCAGAAACTTCCTCCTTGGCCTCGTCGCACCCAGCCACATCTGCAAACGTGAAGCGTTCCTTGTTCTCGTCCATCATACGCGCGCGCGACTTACCGAACGAAAAAGCACCGCCCTTACCGCCACCCTGCATCTGGCGCATAAAGAATATCCACACGCCGATCAGCAATATCATCGGAAACCATGAGACAAAAATATTCATCAGGAAGGAAGTTTCTTCTTCCGGCTTGGCTTCTATGGTCACGCCATTTTTCAATAGGTCAGAAACCATCCATATGTCGGTTGGCGCATAGCTGGTAATGCGCTTTCCTTCTGAGCTGACCGCCTTTAAGGTACGCCCTTCGATGGTCACCTTAGTGATATGCCCCTGCTTCACCTCATCGAGGAACTGCGAATAGTCGAGCTGCGTCTGGGAAGACTGCACCTGGCGTGAATTGAATTGATTGAAAACGGTCATCAGCACCAAGGCGACCACCATCCAAATTGCAATGCTTTTAAAGTTGTTCAAAATGGCTCCTTAAACGACGACGCCCGATAATTCATGCAATAGCGGCTGTCGAGGTCTGTCATTAGACTATGTATTGCTTTTTTTCGCTACCCAAAAGATACACTTCACTACTCCGGTCGCGTGATGCCTTTGGCTTGCGTGTTACCACACTGGCAAAACGACTACGCATCAGTTTGTGAAAATCCTCGAACCCCGCACCATGAAAGACTTTGACCAGTAAACTGCCTTCTGGCCTCAGGTGTTCGAACGCGAAATCTACTGCCAGTTCCGCAAGTTGCATGGCACGTGCCTGATCTGCTGCGACTACGCCACTGATGTTGGGTGCCATATCTGAAATTACAAGTCCGACTGGCTTGCCTTGCAACAAATCCTCCAGTCGCTTGAGCACCGCAACATTGCTAAAATCACCCTGAATAAACTCCACCCCAGCCAGCGGATCCAGTGGCAATAGATCCAGTGCGATCACCTTTCCGCTACGCCCTACCTTGGCAGCCGCCACCTGCGACCAGCCGCCTGGGGTCGCCCCCAGATCCACCACCACCGTGCCAGGCTTGAGCAAACGGTCTCTGGCATCGATCTCGAGTAGCTTATAAGCGGCACGCGAACGATAGCCCTCCTTCTTTGCCAATTGCACAAAAGGATCGTTGACATGCTCCTGCATCCATTGCTTACTGGTCTTGGAAGGCTTCATCGTTTAGAATCCGCGACTTATTCAAAAAGGCCACTATGCTATCCCTTACCGTATCCGAACGCCGCGACCTTAAAGCGCGCGCCCATCCTCTCAGCCCCGCAGTGATGATAGGCAACGCGGGGCTGACCGAAGCTGTATTAAAAGAAATCGCCGCCAGCCTGAAAATTCACGAATTGATCAAGATCCGCGTGATGAACAATGATCGCGTACAGCGCGCTGCGATGCTGGAAGCAATTTGCAGCCAACTTGACGCGACACCGGTTCAACACATCGGAAAAATCCTGGTGATTTATCGGCCGAATCCAGACACACACAAAATCGAGATCAAGAAAATGCCGCGCCACAAAGGGAAAAAACCGCTCACCAAAAAACAGTTGATGAATCGTAACTAAAGCCAACCCACTCCCAACTTCCTCTGATAAAACAACTAGCCATTCGACTAGGCCATCAAAAGACGATAGCCAAGTCGCTGGTTATGACAAAGGGAGGTCGGATGGGCTGGGTTAAATATACTGAACCTCTACGACTTCGTATTCCCTTACCCCACCCGGTGCCTGAACTTCAGCGATGTCGCCACTGCTTTTTCCGATCAGTGCCCGGGCAACCGGTGAGCTGATGGAGATTTTGCGCTGCCGGATGTTCGCTTCGTCATCACCAACGATCTGATAGGTGACTACATCGCCATTGTTCACATCTTCCAGCACCACAGTTGCACCAAACACACAGCGTCCATCAGCATTGAGGGTTTTGGGATCAATTATCTGCGCACTACCCAGCTTGCCTTCCAGCTCGACGATACGCCCTTCGACAAACGACTGGCGTTCTTTGGCGGCATCATATTCCGCGTTCTCAGACAAGTCGCCTTGCGCGCGGGCTTCCGAGATGGCGTTGATCACCTTCGGACGTTCTATCGTCTTGAGGTTATGCAGCTCTTGGCGCAACAACTCCGCGCCGGTCAAAGTCAATGGAATCTTGCTCATATCTGGTTTCCTCTCCCAGCCAATCGTTTATGCAATGTCTGCAAGTCATACACTTGTAAAGCGGTGATATGTTGCATACCCAAACAGGCCGCACGAGCGCCGGCCAGCGTAGTGAAGTAGGTAACGCGTCCCTGCAACGCGGCATGACGAATGGAATAAGAGTCACGCATCACGCTTGGCTTGCTGTTGTCTACCGTGTTGACGATGAGATTAATTTCACCGTTCTTGATCATATCCACAATATGCGGACGGCCTTCCGCTACCTTGTTTACCACCGACACATCGAGACCGGCAGCGCCAATCTTCGTCGCAGTGCCACGGGTCGCCAAAATTTTAAATCCCAATTTCACCAGCGAGGCAGCGATTTCGACCGCGCCGGATTTATCTGCTTCACAAACGCTGATAAACACCTTGCCATCCTTCGGTAATTTGACGCTGGCCGCCAGCTGAGACTTCACAAATGCCTCTGCAAAGGTTTCACCCACACCCATTACCTCACCAGTGGATTTCATTTCTGGGCCCAGTATCGTATCCACACCCGGAAATTTTGCAAAAGGGAATACCGCTTCTTTTACTGAGTAATAGGGCGGAATAATTTCTTTGCTGATGCCCTGTTGTAGCAGGGTCTGGCCAGCCATGCAGCGCGCAGCAATTTTTGCCAGTGGCACCCCAGTCGCCTTGGAAACAAAAGGCACGGTGCGTGAAGCCCGCGGATTCACCTCAAGCACATATACCGTATCACCCTGAATGGCAAACTGCACGTTCATCAAACCTACCACATTGAGTGCTTTGGCCATCGCCACGGTCTGACGGCGCAGTTCATCCTGCAATAACATCGACAGGCTGAACGGAGGCAGTGAACACGCCGAGTCGCCGGAGTGCACACCCGCCTGCTCGACGTGTTCCATGATGCCACCGATGATGGTCTGTTCGCCATCGGACACCGCGTCTACATCCACCTCGATTGCATCGCTCAAAAAACGATCCAGCAGTATCGGCATGCGTTCTGGAAATATCTTGGCCATCACCAGCGCATCGCGCAAGTAGCGCTCCAAATCTGCCTGAGCATGGATTATTTCCATCGCACTACCACCTAGCACATTACTCGGCCTCACTACCAGGGGGTAGCCGATCATCTCTGCGCCTTCCACTCCACTCTTCACAGTACGTGCGGTCCGGTTCGGAGGTTGCTTCAAATTCAGTTGATGTAGCATTTGCTGGAAACGTGCGCGATCTTCCGCACAATCGATCATATCCGGCGTAGTACCGATGATAGGCACGCCGTTCTTTTCCAAGCCGTGTGCCAGCTTGAGCGGGGTCTGTCCTCCAAACTGCACGATCACACCAATAGGCTTTTCCACCGCTACGACTTCCAGCACATCTTCCAGTGTCAGCGGCTCGAAATACAAGCGATCAGAAGTATCGTAATCTGTGGACACGGTCTCGGGATTGCAGTTGACCATGATGGTCTCATAACCATCCTCGCGCATCGCTAGCGCAGCATGCACACAGCAATAATCAAATTCGATACCCTGTCCGATACGGTTTGGCCCGCCGCCTAGCACCATGATCTTTTTCTTGTCAGTGGGCGCGGCCTCGCATTCCTCCTCATAAGTGGAGTACATATACGCAGTGTTGGTCGCAAATTCGGCCGCGCAGGTGTCGACGCGCTTGAACACCGGACGCACACCCAGCGCATGGCGATACGCACGCAATGCAGCATCGTCGGTACCCAGCAAAGCTGCCAAACGCGCATCGGCAAAACCGCTGCGTTTCAGAATGCGTAACTCATCTGCACCAAGACTTTCCAGGGTGCGGCCAAGCAGTAATTTTTCCTGGCGGATCAGGTCTTCTATCTGTACCAGAAACCACGGGTCAATTTTACTCACCGCGTACACTTCGTCCATGCTCATGCCCAAACGAAAGGCATCGGACACCGCCCAGATGCGCTCCGGGCCGGGGCTGCCAAGTTCGGAAACGATCGCATCGCGATCGCTATATTTTTCGTCCAGCCCGTGCACACCTATTTCCAGACCGCGCAGCGCTTTCTGGAAAGACTCCTGGAAGGTGCGGCCGATCGCCATTACCTCGCCCACCGATTTCATCTGTGTGGTCAGGCGGTCGTTGGCTTGCGGAAACTTTTCGAATGCGAAACGCGGTATCTTGGTAACCACATAGTCGATGGTTGGCTCGAACGAAGCCGGGGTCGCGCCGCCGGTGATGTCGTTCTTCAGTTCGTCCAGCGTGTAACCCACCGCCAGCTTGGCGGCCACTTTTGCGATCGGGAAACCGGTCGCCTTGGAGGCCAGCGCCGAAGAACGCGACACGCGCGGATTCATTTCGATCACCACCATGCGCCCGTCATCCGGATTGATGGAGAACTGCACGTTGGAGCCTCCGGTGTCCACGCCGATCTCGCGCAGCACCGCGATACTCGCATCGCGCATGATCTGATATTCCTTATCGGTCAGTGTCTGCGCTGGGGCAATCGTAATCGAGTCGCCGGTATGCACCCCCATCGGGTCGAGATTTTCGATCGAGCAGATGATGATGCAATTGTCGCTGCGGTCGCGCACCACTTCCATCTCGAATTCCTTCCAGCCGAGCAACGATTCTTCGATCAACAACTCGCGCGTCGGCGACGCTTCCAGCCCGCGCTCGCAGATTTCCACAAACTCCTCGCGGTTGTAGGCGATGCCGCCGCCGCTGCCGCCCATGGTGAAGGACGGCCGGATGACGGTGGGAAATCCCATCACCTGCTGTACCTGCAACGCTTCTTCCATGCTGTGCGCGATCGCGGAACGCGCCGAAGCCAGGCCGATGCGCGTCATCGCCTGCTTGAATTTTTCGCGGTCTTCGGCTTTGTCGATCGCCTCGCGCGATGCGCCTATCATCTCCACGTTGTATTTTTCCAGCACGCCGTGCCTGGCCAGATCCAGCGCACAGTTCAGGGCGGTCTGCCCGCCCATGGTAGGCAGGATCGCGTCAGGCTTCTCTTTGGCGATGATTTTCTCAACCACCTGCCAAGTGATCGGTTCGATGTAGGTTGCATCTGCCATGTTCGGATCGGTCATGATGGTGGCCGGATTCGAGTTCACCAGAATGACGCGATAGCCCTCCTCCCGCAGCGCCTTGCAGGCTTGCGCGCCGGAATAATCGAACTCGCACGCCTGCCCGATGACGATGGGGCCTGCGCCAATGATTAAAATGCTTTTTATGTCTGTGCGTTTTGGCATAAGAGCTCGCTGGTTACACGCTACCAGCTCTTTCCATCAATCCAATAAATTTATCGAACAAATAATCCACATCGTGCGGCCCTGGGCTCGCTTCGGGATGCCCCTGGAAACAGAACGCAGGCTTGTCGGTTAACTCAAAACCTTGCAGAGTGCCATCGAACAGCGACACATGCGTTACGCGCGCATTCTTCGGCAGTGTCGCCACATCAACCGCAAAGCCGTGGTTTTGACTGGTGATCATCACTTTCTTGCTATCAAGATCCTGTACCGGGTGGTTCGCGCCGCGATGACCGAACTTCATCTTTACCGTCTTAGCGCCCGCAGCCAGACCGAGAATTTGATGTCCCAGACAAATGCCGAACAGCGGCACACCCGAAACTAAAAATTGTTTGGTCGCGTTGATCGCGTAGTCGCACGGCTCAGGGTCACCGGGTCCGTTCGACAGGAACACGCCATCTGGCTCCATCGCCAGCACCTCTTTTGCTGTGGTCTTCGCGGACACCACGGTGATGCGACAGCCGCGTTCGGCCAGCATACGCAAAATGTTGTGTTTCACGCCAAAGTCATAGGCCACCACATGGAGTTTCGTATGTACTGCTTCTAGAAAGCCCACGCCCAGCTCCCACTCGCGCTGCGTCCATGGGTAGGATTTCGCACAAGTCACTTCCTTGGCCAGATCCATGCCCACCAGGCCGGCAAAACCGCGCGCTGCTTTAAGCGCCGCCGCTTCATCCGTGCCGGTGGCGATGCAGCCGTTCTGCGCACCCTTTTCGCGCAGGATGCGCGTCAGCTTGCGCGTATCTATCCCGGCAATCGCGACCACTTTGTGGGCTTTAAGATAGTCAGGCAACGACTGTGTACTGCGCCAGTTGCTCACCGTGATGGAAAGATCGCGTATCACCAGGCCGCTGGCAAATACCTGACGCGATTCCACGTCCTCGTTGTTCACGCCCACATTACCGATGTGCGGATAGGTCAGCGTAACGATTTGTTTGCAGTAGGAGGGATCAGTGAGAATTTCCTGGTAACCGGTCATGGCGGTATTGAACACCACCTCGCCAACGCTGCTGCCAGAAGCCCCGATGCCGATGCCCCGAAATACCGTCCCATCGGCAAGCACAAGAATGGCGGGATTCGGTTGTGACACGGATAACTCCCAATATTTGACGTAAAGAAGCGGGATGAACAGCGCGTTCATCCCGCTTTGGATTGGCGAGCATTATAGCCTAACAGGGGGTACGCATCAAATGCACCATCAGACACAGCGTAACAGATCGCGGTCGTCAGCTTACAGCCAAAACTCCCTGATACAAGTAGCGCTGAAACCCGGAAAACAGGTTGCGTATCTCTGTGATGTCACCGCCCAGATCGGCGACCGCATCGGAAATCGAGTCGTGATATTTCAGCCTGAGCAGCTTGGTCAGTTTCTCCTGTTCCAGTTCTTCCACGCCTTCCCGCACGTAATGCGCCAGCACGAAATCAAGGAACGCCTCCTGCTTGTTGCCGAAGTGGTCGTGTATCTGTCCGCGCGCCACACCCGCCCGTTCTTCGCGGCTGATCGGTTGCATCGCAAAGGCCACATGCGCCAGCACATCGAATAAGTCGCTTTTTTCGGCGTCGATGATCTTCTGCATCTCGGTTAGCTGGTCTTTGCCAAAGCCTTTTTCCGCCAGCCCTTCGAGCAGCTTCTTGCGCGTATCCGGCAGACTCCAGAGTGCACGTAGCTCGTCCTCGTCCTTGAAGAACTCCGGCAACTGGCCGAACAGCAGCGTCAAGAACTCCGCAGCCGAGATCGGCTTGCCATCCGGCCCCCAGAAGGTCGTCACCGAAATATGCTGGATGGTGCGCTCCTTGCCGTCGCGCAACTTCACCCGCACTTTTTTCTTCACCTCGAATTCGGGTTGTGGTTGCTTTGCATCGGGCTGTGGCATTGGTGTAATTGGTGGGTAAGCCTTATCACCGCCATCACCCACCTCGATCGGTTCACCATCCCACTCCGGGTCATTGAACAGATGGTGCGCCTTCACGAAATCGTAAATCGTGAAGTAATCCTTGCCGTCATACAGACGCGTGCCACGCCCGATGATCTGCTTGAATTCGATCATCGAATTGATCGGGCGCATCAGCACTATGTTGCGCACGTTGCGCGCATCCACTCCAGTCGAGAGCTTCTGAGACGTAGTGAGGATGGTCGGGATGCTTTTCTCGTTGTCCTGAAAATCGCGCAGGTATTGCTCGCCTCGCTCCCCGTCGTTCGCCGTCACCCGCACGCAATAGTTCGGATCGGTGCTGGCGCTCTTCATCTGGTTGATCAGGTCGCGCACCGCCAGCGCGTGCGCCTGATTGGCGCAGAACACCAGCGTCTTCTCGCGCTGGTTGATCGAGTCCATGAACAGCTTCACGCGGTAGCGCTCGCGCGCCTCGATCTCGATGATGCGGTTGAAATCCTTTTCCTCGTACAGCTTCCCCGCCTCGATCTCGCCCTCGATCAGGTTGTCGTCCGAAGTGTAGCGGTACTCGTCCAGTGTGGTGGCGAACTGCTTCACGCGGAACGGCGTGAGGAAGCCGTCGTTGATACCTTCCTTCAGCGAATACACATACACCGGTTCGCCGAAATATTCGTAGGTATTCACGTTGTCTTTACGCTTGGGCGTCGCAGTCAGGCCGAGCTGCACCGCAGGCGCGAAATATTCGAGGATGCCGCGCCAGTTGCTTTCGTCGTTCGCCCCGCCGCGATGGCATTCGTCGATGACGATGAAATCGAAAAAGTCCGGCGGGTACTCGCCAAAATACGGTGATGGGTGTCCGTCTTTCGGCGGCCCGCTCATGAACGTCTGAAAGATCGTGAAAAACACGCTGCCGTTTTTCGGCACGCGCCCCTTCTTGCGGATGTCATCCGGCGCGATGCGCACCAGCGCATCTTCGGGAAAAGCGGAGAACGAGTTGTACGCCTGATCCGCCAGAATGTTGCGGTCGGCGAGAAACAAAATGCGCGGCCTGCGCGCTGCATCCCTCCTCAGATTCCACCGTGCATGAAACAGCTTCCACGCCAACTGAAACGCAATGAACGTCTTGCCCGTACCAGTCGCCAGCGTCAGCAGGATGCGCTGCTGATTGTTGGCTATCGCCTCCAGAGCATTGTTGACCGCGCTGTCCTGATAATAGCGCGAACCCCACAGCCCGCCCTTGTCCTCGAACGGCACGGCGGCGAAACGCTCCCGCCAATCGTTCGCCTCGGCGAAGGTCAGGTTCCACAACTCCTGCGGCGAAGGATAGGCCGCGACATCGCCCTCAGCCCCGCTCTGCATATCCACGCCGTAAATGCGCTGGCCGTTGGTGGCATAGGTGAAGCGCGTGCCGATCTTGCCCGCATAAGCCCTGGCCTGCGCCAAGCCCTCGGTGTGCGGTGCATCCCAGCGCTTCGCCTCCACCACCGCCAGCTTGTGGTTGCGGTACACCAGCACATAGTCGGCGATCTCCGGCTTGCCGCGCTGCCCCGCGCCCTGCAAGCGCCCCTCGGTGATGCGGTATTCGCGCATCACCCGGCTAAATCCCACCACGCCCCAGCCAGCGGATTTCAGCGCGGGGTCGATGTGTTCGGCACGGGTTTCGGCTTCGTTCATCTGCTTGTTATTTGCTGTCCGCAAAGATATCGATGTACTTTTTGTAGATATAGGATTGGCCATATTTCTTATCTATATCTTTCGGAGACAAAATACCCATCTCCATAAAACGATTAATGACTGTTTGTGCGCCGGCACGTGTAAAACCGGTCCACTTTTGCACAAGCGCAACATTGACAACCGGCTGTCCATATAATTTGGGCAGCAAGAGTGCCGCACTCTCTGCAGACCGTTTCCCAAGCTTTTGTACCCGTGCCATATCTTTTTCACGCAACGCAGTAATCTTGCCCACAATTTCTATTGCTTCATTGGCAACCTCAATGACGCCTTCGAGAAAAAAGCCGACCCAGTCATCCACCGCACCGTGCTTCTGATAACCGAGCAGTTTTTCGTAATACAACTCCTGGTGTTTTTTGAAAAAGGAAGACAAAAACAACACCGGCTTTTCAAGAAATCCCTCTTTCCATAAATAGAACGTAATCAGCATTCTGCCAGTTCTTCCATTTCCATCGAGAAAGGGGTGAATGATTTCAAATTGGGCATGGATAAGCGCTGCCTTGATCAGCGTCAGCGTCGAATCGTCTGCATGCATGAAGCGCTCAAGATCATCCAGCGCCCTGTGCATTTCCGGAACGGGGGGCGGGACAAAACGGGCGTTGTCCGGGCGGGTGCCGCCTATCCAGTTCTGGCTTTTGCGAAACTCTCCGGGATCTGAGAAATGAGTTGCGCGCGCCTGATCCATCAGCTTTGAATGCAACTCACGCACAAAACGCAGAGAAACCGGAAAATCATCGTCAACCATCCGCTTCATCCCGTAATTCAGCGCCTTGATATAGTGCAAAATATCATCCACATCCTTGGGAATATTGGTGTTTACTTTTGCCTCGGCTTCGATCGCATCGATCATCGTGGCCTGTGTTCCCTCGATCTGGCTTGAAGAAGCCGCGTCTTTCCGGAGGTACATCAGCAGGAAAAAGTCAGCGTCGGGCAACAACTTTGTGATGCCATCCAGCTTGCCCAGCAACCGCGTGGCCTGATCCGTCTTTTTCAACAGATGCGTATCCCAGTCAAACCCTTCTTTGGGCGGGAACGGGTGCGGGACAAAGGCTTTAAATCCCTGTGTTTGCTCTATATTTTTGCCAAGCTCGATACGTTTCATGGTTTGTATCTATCTTTTTTAAGATGTAAACAAAGTATGTATATTTGTATACATTAAGTCAAGGGATGGATACAAACTATATGTTTTCATAATGCCCCGCTAAACGCCTGATGCAGCAGCGACTTCTTCGCTCGGCCAGGGCGGCGAGCTTGCGTTGGTAGATGGAGGCTAGGCGTTGGGTTTCAGCTTCGTTTATTGAGGAAATATGTGTCAAGTGTGAGTCAAGTTATTCGTCAAGCGAGCCTAACGAAAGACCGCACCGGAAGCCTTGATGTACTCGATGAAATTGATACAAGAAACCGAAACCGTATGCATCGAACACACTGCGGGAATTTTTCTCTTTGCAGAAACTTGAGGCTGATTGGTTTGCCGTTCTTCATCAGAAACCAATTCAACCCCATGCAAGCGTGCGGTCGCGATAATCAGGATATCGTTTTCGCCAACACCCTTGGCGTGATAGTTGTCATCCACAATGCCAAGCAATCCCTTAATGCGCTTGGCTTCCTGCAAGATTGCATTGCTGATCGCCAATTGCTCAAGATTATTCTCTTTGAGCCATTCACCGCAATCCGGCGTTTTGTGGTTTACCTCATCAAACGCCACACTGGACATCACCAACTCTTTCGCTTCAATTTGACTCGCCATCCATTCCCATAAAGGAGGAAATTGACCTATCGGATAGTTGTCCCACGCATAGATCATGGACGACGCATCAAACACCCGCATAGTAGCGCTCCAGCTCATGCAGGTCTTTGATCTTCAGGTTATCGAGATAACTGCTCGCCCTGGCTAGCGTGATGTGGCGGGCATACAGGGAATCCAGCAC
>JBAQWL010000208.1:0-3066 GCA_049298895.1 Gallionella sp. | reverse complement strand
CCCTTGGCCGCGGATAGAATGTGACCTATGACCTCGGCCTTGTGCTTGGCCAGCGGGGTAGAGGTCAGATTCAATGCGGCGCCCTGCACGTCTCGAATCAGATTGGTTATGCCGAATACCGGGTTGTATTGGGTGTTGATCGATGCACAGTAGCGCGTGACTTTGGCTGATACGCCCAGCAGTCCGTCCAGTTGAGATGCGTCCAGGTTCTTGATGGCTTCGGCCATTCTCACCGCGCGCTCGTTGCTTTCGTTGAAAACAATAGCGCGCTCATGCACATTTCCGCTGCCGTCCTTGATTTTGGCGATCACCACATTGGCGCGGCTTTTGAACATCGGATCAACTCGTTCTTCAACCAGGCCGGTCTTTTCGTTCAGCACGCGCTCGATGGGGGCTTTGCCGAACGTCCAGAAGTCTGGATTTGGGTTGAGCTTTGCCAGCCCGGCCAGCGCCGTGGCAACGCGGTTCTTTTCGCCACGGACGACGACCTTCTCGCGCTGCAGGGCGATGTTGGCGAAGATGTCCACGACCGACTTGGTAGAGCCGGTCCGGTGCTTTACTTCCTTGCCCTTGATCGAGAAGCCCTGACCGATGCCCATGCCGCCATCGTGATCCTCGCGCATCAGCGGAACATAGTGCTTGAACATCTGCGCCCAACCATCTGCCGTGTCTTTGGATACCAGCCCATAGGATACATACAGGTCGCGCGTTTTGGCGATGATGGAGTCCACCCGCTTGGCCACGGATTCGAGGCGCTTGCGCTTGGCCGGGTCGAGTTTGGCGAAGTAATCTTGCGCTTCCTTGTCGGTCATGCCAGATCCGCCATCCGGCATATTCGGGTCGCGCTCGGCGATTAGCGCATTCGCTTCCTTGGCGTGCCGCGCATGCAGATATTGGTCGAGTTCATCGATCGTCAAGAAATTCTGCCGCATGTCAAACATGATTGGCTTGAGTTCGGTATTCACAAAGTCGGCAACCCGCTTTGCGGCACGCCCATGGAACAATTCTTCCTGCAAATAGGCGTTGTACTTCTCGGCCAGCGCGGTCCCGGTAGACTTGATTGCCTCAGTGATGCGCAGGAGGTCGATGTGTTTGTTCTGGAGCTTGTAGATGACGTTGTCCAGCATCGTAGGCTCTGGCGCGTCCCATGAGGCGTTGTTTCCAATCTCTCCGCCGGTCAGCGGGATATTGCCTTGCCTTGGCGGTTGTTCGCGTCCAGTATCGCCGATGATGCTGGATTTGCTGAACAGGATATTGGGGTTGTTCGGGTCGAACGTGCCACGGTTGCCTATGGCGGATTTGATTTGGGTTGGCTCGAAAGCGATGTATACATCATTGAATGCGAATGGCTGTGGGTACGCTGTATCGTTTGCATTATTGGCAATAATTCCATCATGACCGCCCCTCCTTGCTTGCGCAATCAATCTATCAAACGAAACATCCTTGCGACCGGTCATATCAACTACGAGAGGATTCTTTAGGCTCAAATACACCGGCATTACGTTGTCCCCGCCTCGTCCGCGAGCAGCACGTCCTGAGAACGATCCAGCTTCGCTTCTGTCATCAGTAAAAAACAACGCACGCTCACCCTTGGCGAAATCGTCGCTAAACTCTGTAACATCAGATGAAGTTCCATGATAAACCACCAGCGGCTTACCCCCAGCCTTGCCATCCTCAGTGACAACACTTTTTCCAAACCATGCTTTGAATGCCGCTGTATCGGTCTGCTTGGTAGATGTGCTCGCCATAGCCGCCCCAGCCGGTTCAAACTGGCTTGCCGTACCCTTGCCCTCAATCGCCCCGCGCGCCTCTGCAATCAGCCCGCGTACCTCTGCATCCGTTACCTCAGCAACAGGTCTGCCCATTACTTTGGCGATGAAGTTGCGGATGGCTTCGATGACGCGGTTGACTGCGCCGATCAGGTTGTTGCGGAATGCTTGGGGCATTTTCACGCCATAGCGGTTGAGCAGGGCATCGAGGTTGTCGGTTTCGATGGCTGAGGATAGTTCGGCAAAGGCTTCCTCAACGCTTTCCGCTTGTGGCATTCCTTCCTTGCCGTACATCCACTTGCGGTCTGCTGCGATAGCGGCAGCGAGTTTCGATACGCTGGAATTCTTGGCCAGTTTGTCCAGGCTTTCCGCAACAGTCCGGTCTATCATGCGCAGCCCGGCATGACTTGTTTCGTGTATGGCTACCCAGACTGCCCTTTCCGGTGTGGCGATGTTGTCGGCGATCAGGTAGACGCTGTTGGTTCTGGGGTCGTAGATGGCTTCTGTTTTGGTGTTAGCGGTGCTGAATTTCTGCGTGATTGATACGTCTTTGTCGGAGAATATGACGTAGTTGAAATCCCCGCGATCATCAATATATTTTGTGGCTTCTGCGCGAGTTTTTAAATCACGCGCAACAATGTTATTTTTTTGGTCAACTACATCATAAGCGGTATCGCTAATGCGGTGAACTGCCATACGGCTATTACCATCTAGGTACTTGATGCCACGGATGCCAAGAGAATGTAGATAAGTGCTGCTTGCTTTGTCGCTTTGAGAGTCAATCTCAAACAATCCTAATGCACCATCCATGTGAGCGCGATCAAGAATCTGCTTATACAATTCAGCGCCAGTCAACTCTTCCCAGTCTACATTTTTTTGTTCAAGATATTCTTGCAGCAACCCTTCTGCATAAAGCGCATCACCGGCTTTTTCCAGAGCAGCCTTCACCTTCTCGCTCTGCTCACTCAGCGGCTTGTCCCATAGCAGGTATTCTTCTTCGGCGGGGGCGAGTTCTACTTGGTAGAGGCTGCCTTGTTTCTCTGGATAAGTAATGTAATCAGTTTCCACCCATCGCTTTGCAAGTGCGTATGCCTCATCGCCCAAATAATCCTTGTTTTTCTCAATACTTTTTATGGCTTCAGACTTGGAAGTGGTCGGAGCTAAAAGTATTTCTGCGCGGCGTTCTGGTGTAGTAGTGGCATTTGCTATTCCACCTTCAAGCGTTCTCCCGCCAGTGCCAAATCTGGGATATGAGGCGGTAAGATTTTTACGGTAAAACTCCGCCACATCCTTTGAT
>JBAQWL010000207.1:0-7065 GCA_049298895.1 Gallionella sp. | reverse complement strand
CTAGCACCATTGCCAGGCGGCGGTTTCTTTCAAGCAGAGGTGTAGGATATATTTCATGATTAGGCGCGTTTGATCAGTGGCATTGCTGCCAGCAGGCTGGCGATCACTGCATCCTGATCCAACGATTCCACCGGTTCGCCGTGATTGTAGCCGTAAGGAACGCAAAATACCGGGCATCCAGCCGCACGGGCGGCCACCGTGTCGTTCAGCGAATCGCCTACCAGCAGCAATTTTTCAATCGGCACGCCGAAAAACTTTGCTGCATGCAGCAGCGGCAGCGGATGTGGTTTCTTTTCCGGCAGAGTGTCTCCAGACAGCACGATCTCGAAATATTTTGCCAGTCCGACGCCCTTGAGCAGCGGTTCGGTAAAGCGCGCGAGCTTGTTGGTGATGCAGCCCAGGCGGAAACCGCCAGCTTTCATCGCATCCAGGCCTTCGGTTACGCCAGCGTAGGTTTTGCTGTTGAGCAGAAGCTCTGCGTAATGCTTTTCGAAGATAGGCAGTGCGTGTTCATACAGCGCGGCATCCGGTGTAGCGTGCATTTCTCCGGTCAGCGCCCGCTTGACCAGCCAGCTGATACCGTTACCGATGTAGCTTGCCAGCAGCTCCTCCGAAACCGGCGCGTAATCCATGTCGCGCAACATGCGATTGGCGGCTGCGGTCAGTTCAGGAGCAGTGTTCAGCAGCGTACCGTCAAGATCGATGACGATGGCCTCGACGCATACGGGCACTGCATACCTGGTGATGGCGGTGATCGGTGACGCAGCAAGATTGGTACGCATGGGCTACTTTACTTTCGCAAGTTCCGCGCGCAGTTCGCCGATGATGGTGTCGTAGCGGTTCTTGTCCTTTTCGTTGCGTTTGCTGAATACTGCGGATCCCGCCACAAAAGTATCCACGCCGGCTTCCGCGACTTCCTTGATATTGGCCGGGCCCACACCCCCGTCGATTTCAAGGCGGCAGTTGTAACCGCCCGCGTCGATCAACTTGCGCACCTTGCGCGCCTTGTCCAGCACATGAGGAATGAATTTCTGGCCACCAAAGCCGGGGTTCACCGACATCAGCAATACCATGTCCAGTTTCGGCAGCGTGTATTCAAGGGCATCCAGCGGCGTGGCCGGATTGAACACCAGTCCGGCTTTGCAACCGCTTTCCTTGATCAGTCCGATGGTGCGGTCGATGTGCTCGGAAGCCTCGGGGTGGAAGGTGATGTAGGATGCGCCCGCCTTGGCAAAGTCAGGAATAATGCGATCCACAGGTTTGACCATCAGGTGCACGTCGATCGGCGCAGTCACGCCGTGCTTGCGCAGGGCTTCGCAGATCAAGGGGCCTATGGTCAGATTCGGCACGTAATGATTGTCCATCACGTCGAAGTGCACGATGTCCGCACCGGCGGCAAGAACGTTATCGACTTCCTCGCCCAGCCTGGCGAAGTTCGCGGAGAGTATGCTCGGGGCGATCTGGTACATGATGGTTCCTTAATCGTAAGTTGAAATTCGAGACGCTTATTCTACCGATACTTTACCTGCCCTGATACATGGGCTCGGAAAATACTCCGGGCGAAGAAAGCGGCGGTGAGTGGTGGAGGTGATCAGGATCGAACTGACGGCCTTCTGATTGCGAACCAGACGCTCTCCCAACTGAGCTACACCCCCACGGCCAGCGAGATGCTAAACAGAAACTAGCGGCTTGGAAAGAGGCAATCCGCTGTTGCGGTAGAAATCGCCCAAGTCGCTCAGGTCGGCGAACACGCCAGCAGCCCCGGTGAAATCCTGGTTGCGCGTGTAGTGGTTGATGGTCACAAAGGTTTTGATCCCCGCCGCGAGGCTGGAGCGCAGTCCGTTCTCGGAATCTTCCAGCGCGATACAGTCGGCAGCGGACAAGCCCAGCTTGTCCAGCACCCAGAAATAAATATCCGGCGCGGGCTTCTTGTGCGGCACGATGTCGCCGCAACCGTTGGCAGCGAAAAAGTCCGCCCAGTTTTTGCCCAGTCCCACTTCCAGCAGGGCAGACACATTCTCCGGCGTGGTGGTGGTGGCGATCGCCAGCGAGATCCCTGCAGCGCGGGCATCGTGGATCAGTTGTTTGATGCCGGGACGCAGCGGGATATTTCCTTCGCCCAGCATGCTGGTGTAGTGCCTGGTCTTTACCGCGTGCAGATTTTTCACGAAACCTTCGTAATCGGCAGGCTTCGCAAAATCCGGCAGACAGGTTGCGACAAAGTGCTTGATGCGCTCCTTGCCGCCGGTCACCTTGAGCAGTTTTTCGTACAGCGCGACATCCCAGCTCCAGTCCAGACCGCATTCCGCAAAGGCTTTGTTGAACGACTTGCGGTGTCCGTCCTCGGTATCGGCGAGCGTGCCGTCTACGTCGAAAATGATGGCTTTGATCGTCATAAAGTGTGGTGACAAGTAACAAGAAAAATTAACGTAAACCCGGCAGCTTTCCGGCCATCCCGCGCATCATTTTGCCCATGCCGCCCTTGCTGAACATCTTCATCATCTTCTGCATTTGTTCGAACTGGTTGAGCAGCTGGTTGACGTGCATCACTTGCACGCCGGCACCCAAGGCGATGCGCCGCTTGCGCGAGGCCTTGATGAGTTCTGGTTGGCTGCGCTCTTTCGGAGTCATCGAGTTGATGATGCCCTCGATGCGGCTGATGGAGTTGTCATCCACTTTGGAGCCAGCTGCTGCCTGGCGGAGTTGCGCGGGCAGTTTGTCTATCATTGCCGGCATGCCGCCCATTTTGCGCATCTGCACCATTTGCATCTTGAAATCGTTGAGATCGAAACCTTTGCCGCTCTGCATTTTCTTTGCGAGCTTTTCGGCTTCGCCGTGATCGACTTTGCGCTGTGCGTCTTCGATCAGCGACAGCACATCGCCCATACCCAGCACCCGTGAGGCCATACGTTCGGGATGGAAGGCCTCAAGACCATTGGATTTTTCGCTCACGCCGACAAATTTGATCGGTTTGCCGGTGATCTGTCGCACCGACAGCGCTGCCCCGCCGCGCGCGTCGCCATCCAGCTTGGTGAGTATGATGCCGGTCAGCGGCAACGCCTCACCAAATGCCTTGGCGGTGTTCACCGCGTCCTGCCCTGTCATCGCGTCCACCACGAACAGGGTTTCGATCGGCTTGAGCGCGGCGTGCAACTGTTGTATCTCTGCCATCATCGCAGCGTCGATGGCGAGCCGCCCGGCGGTATCGACGATCAACGCATCGTGATAATGCTTGCGCGCAAAGTCCAGTGCAGCCAGTGCAATGTCCTGCGGTTTCTGGCTGATATCAGAAGCGAAGAAATCGATATCGAGTTGTTGCGCCAGCGTGCGCAATTGTTCGATGGCTGCCGGGCGGTACACATCGCAGCTAACCAGCAGTACTTTTTTCTTTTGTTGATCGCGCAATAGTTTGGCTAGCTTGCCACTGGTGGTGGTCTTACCCGCACCCTGCAAACCGGCCATCAGGATCACGGCGGGCGGCACAGCGGAGAGATTGAGCGCGTCGTTGTGCTCGCCCATCAGCTTGGTGAGTTCGCGGTGTACCACACCGATCAGCGCCTGACCGGGGATCAGGTTGCCGATGACATCCTGCCCGAGCGCGGCTTGTTTGACTTGGGTGATAAATTCCTTGACAACGGGCAGTGCGACGTCGGCTTCAAGCAGTGCCATGCGCACATCGCGCAAGGCATCCTGAATGTTGCTTTCGCTAAGGCGTGCCTGACCGCGTAAGTTTTTGACAACGCCGGAAAGGCGTTGTGTGAGGTTGTCCAACATGAGAGTTTTGCAACAGTTTGGTGTAGAATCGGCGCAGTCTAAAACATCCTGACAGAAAATGCATAACGTTATCCTATCCCTGATTACCTTTGCCGCTTATGCTGTGCTGGCTGTGTACTTTTGGCGGGCGCACGCGCGCGGCGCAGGGGACGTGTTAAGTCGCGGTGTGGCGGGCCATTTGGTGTTGCTCCCGCTAGCTTTGCATGGCTATTTGCTTGCACAGCACGTGTTTGCTGGTGGTGGATTCAACCTGAGCGTGTCCAATGCGCTGTCGATGATTGTCTGGCTGACACTGATGGTGTACTGGATAGCGCGGTTTTTTTATCCCATCGGTGGATTGCAGTCGTTGGTACTACCGTTGGCGGCGGTCATCGTATTATTGCCCGAGTTTTTCCCGGCTGCGCATCAATTGTCCAACACCGGCTTGTTTGCATTCAAGGCGCACATCGCCGCCGCGATGCTGGCCTACAGCCTGTTTACAATAGCTGTGCTCCACGCGGTGCTGATCTCGCAGGTGGAAAGTCGTCTGCATCACGCAATGTTGCCACGCGTTCTGCAAAACCTGCCCCCGCTGATGACGATGGAAACTTTGCTGTTCCGCATGATAGGTATCGGCTTTGTGTTGCTGACGCTGACGCTGGCATCCGGCGTGGTGTTTTCCGAGCAGATATTCGGCAAGGTCTGGCAGTTCAATCACAAAGTGCTGTTTGGCTTTGTTTCTTGGGGAGTGTTCGCCGTGCTGCTGTGGGGGCACCATTTTTATGGTTGGCGCGGCCGTACCGCAGTACGTTGGACAGTGAGCGGCTTCGTGTTCTTGCTGTTGGCTTACTTGGGCAGCAAGTTTGTTCTTGAGGTGTTGTTGCAAAGGTAGTATCCGCATCCAAAACCCATTGATAGGCTATGGGTTGCAAGAAGTACCCAAAATGTCGTAGAATCCGCGCCCTTTCGCTGGACTCATTAAAGGTTTCATATGGTAATCATTCGTCTTTCCCGTGGCGGCTCCAAGAATCGTCCGTTTTTTAACGTGGTAGTAGCAGATTCGCGCAATCGTCGCGATGGTCGTTTTATCGAGCGTGTAGGTTTTTACAACCCGCTCGCAGCGGAAGGTCAAGAATCATTGCGTTTGGAACTCGAGCGCGTGGGGCATTGGCAGAGCAAGGGTGCGCAATTGAGCGATACCGTTGCCAGGCTGGTCAAGCGCGCTGGTGCGACAGCCGCCGCTTAAGGAATCGGACTCCATGGTGATCATGGGGCGCATCGCTGCAGCACACGGGATGCGTGGTTGGGTCAAAATCCAACCATACACCGAGTTCCTTGATAGCCTGCTAGGTTATAGGTCTTGGTGGATTGGTCAGGAACATGGTCCGTGGCGCGAGGTGGAAGTCCAACAGTGTGAGGCACATAACAAAACGCTGGCCGCACAACTACCGGACTGCCCGGATCGAACGGCGGCAGAAAAGCTGAAAGGTTTGTTAGTCGCTGTACCGCGCGGTAGTCTGCCTCAGCAAGTCGATGATGAATATTACTGGACGGATTTAATTGGCCTCGCGGTGGTGAATGAGGCGGATGTGACTTTGGGAACAGTAGCGAACCTTCTGGAGACAGGTGCGAATCAGGTGTTGTGCGTGAAGGGTGATAGCGGCGAGATACTGATCCCGTTTGTGGCCAGCGCCATCAAGCAGGTGGATATGAAGAACAAGATGATCCGCGTGGATTGGTCGGCGGATTACTGAAATATCCGTTGTAAAACGTAGCGAGGACGGCCAGATGCAAGAAGCACGGAGCACAGCAACCGAGACATATCTTGTAGATAGGCGAGGGAGCGAGCACTGTGCAACGCAGCAGGTGGCCGCCGCAGTAGTTTTAAGATGATCTTTGACGTCATCACGTTATTCCCGCAGATGTTCGATGCGCTGACGCAATATGGCATCACGCGGCGCGCGGAAGAACAGGGCAGTTATGTTTTAAAGACGTGGAATCCCAGGGATTTCACCACGGATAATTACCGCACCATCGATGACCGGCCTTATGGAGGCGGCCCCGGAATGGTGATGCTGGGAGAGCCGTTGGCTGCTGCGATCAACGCGGCAAAACAGCGACAAGCTGCCAGTGGTGTGAAAAAAAGCCGTGTGGTGTATTTGTCACCACAAGGCAGACTGCTGACTCACGCTGTTGTCAAAGAGTTGGTGGCGCAACAGGATGAAGGGTTGATTCTGCTAGCGGGGCGTTATGAAGGCATAGATGAACGCCTGATCCGCCAGTATGTGGATGAAGAGATTTCCATCGGCGATTATGTGTTGTCCGGTGGCGAGTTGGCGGCGATGGTGTTGATAGATAGTCTGGTGCGGCAGTTGCCCGGTGTATTGGGCGATGCCGAATCAGTCGAGCAGGATTCCTTTGTACAAGGCTTGCTGGATTGCCCTCATTTCACCCGACCGGAAGTGTTTAATGGTGAAGCCGTGCCCCCGGTGCTGTTGTCTGGCAATCATGCAGATATACAACGTTGGCGGCTTCAGCAGTCGTTGGGTAGGACGCAGTTGCGCAGGCCGGAGCTATTGGCCAAGCGTGATTTGACAAAAGAGGAGTCTGGTCTTCTGGCAGCGTTCCAGAAGGAACAAGATTCTAAAAAACAATAAGGAGTAGCAAAGTGAACTTGATCGAAACATTGGAACAAGAAGAAATCGCCCGTCTGGGTAAAGAGATTCCCGATTTCGCGCCCGGCGACACCGTCGTCGTGAACGTGAACGTAGTCGAAGGTGAGCGCAAGCGCCTTCAGGCTTTCGAGGGGGTCGTGATCGCCAAGCGTAATCGCGGCCTGAATTCCGGCTTCATCGTGCGCAAAATATCAGCCGGAGAAGGCGTGGAACGCACTTTCCAGACTTATTCGCCGGTGATCGCCGGTATCGAAGTGAAACGTCGCGGTTCAGTGCGTCGCGCCAAGCTTTACTACTTGCGTGATCGTTCCGGCAAGTCTGCGCGCATCAAGGAAAAGTTGGCAATACGTTCGACAGCAGCGAAATAAGCATCCTGCAGGATGTGTTAAAAAGCGGGAGGCGTTGCCTCCCGCTTTTTATGGTGCCGTGACTGACAGTGCCAGTCAAACTATGAGCATGCGCAGTATTTTACGCATGGCGCGTGTATGATTGCGACTAATATCTGGAGCAATTCATGGACTTTCAGGCAAAGTTGCAAGTGCCATTCGGTGTGCTCGGTGTCCGCTGCACCGAGGATGCATTGACTGGCATCGAATTTCTCGTACCTGACACTACGCCACAACCACCGCGCAACACG
>JBAQWL010000206.1:0-4385 GCA_049298895.1 Gallionella sp. | reverse complement strand
GGTTAAATGAACGTTTCGTCTTGGTCGATACGCAACCCCATCCCGGCGGTGCTTGCCTTCGTGATGCTCACCTTCCTAGGTGTGATGGCTTTCAAAGCCATGAAGATCCAGATGTTTCCGGATATCGACTTGCCGATGATCACGGTGACGGCCACGTTGCAGGGAGCTTCGCCGGACCAGATGGAAGCCGAGGTAGCGCGCAAGATCGAGAACGCGCTCGCCAGCGCGCAGGGGTTGAAGCACTTGTACACCCAGGTCAAGGACGGGACCGCCATCGTGTCTGCCGAGTTCCGTCTGGAGCGCGATTCTCGGTTGGCGCTGGAGGATGTGCGCTCCGCCGTCGCGCGTATTCGTGGCGAATTGCCGCGCGAGATGCTCGATCCTGTCGTCCACAAGGTGGAATTGAGCGGCAAGCCGATTCTGACCTACACGATTGCCGCACCGGACATGAGCGAGGAAGAATTGTCATGGTTCGTGGACAACTATATGACCAAGTTGCTGCTTGGCGTGAAAGGTGTGGGAGCGGTCAATCGTGTCGGCGGCGTGACACGGCAGATTCGCGTGGAACTCGATCCGGTCAAGCTGCTGGCGCTGAATCTCACCGCCTCCGAACTTTCCAGTCAGTTGCGGCAGATCCAGCAGGAAGCGCCGGGTGGACGCACCGATCTCGGCGGCATGGAACAAACCGTGCGCACGGTGGCGACGGTGCAAACCGCCGGGCAATTGGCGCAAATGGAGATCAGCTTGCGTGACGGCCGGCACGTGCGGCTCGACCAAGTGGCGTATGTCAGCGACACCATTGCCGAGCGGCGCTCTGCGGCGCTGCACAATGGCAAACAAGTGGTCGGGTTCGAGATCATCCGTTCGCTGGGAGCCGGTGATGTCGAGGTGGGCAATGGTGTAAGCAAAGCGCTCGAGAGCCTGAAGGGAACGCACCCGGAGATCACGGTGGAACGTGTGTTCAACATGGTAGACATGGTGTATGAGACTTACCAGGGCTCGCTGGAGATGATCTTCGAGGGATCTTTGCTGGCGGTGATTGTGGTGATTTTCTTCCTGCGCAATTCGCGCGCCACGATCGTTGCGGCGACGGCGCTGCCGCTTGCAGTCATTCCCACGTTTGCGGTCATGTATCTGCTCGGATTTTCCATCAATGTCGTGACCCTGTTGGCCATGTCACTGGTCGTCGGAGTGCTGGTGGACGATGCGATCGTGGAGATTGAAAACATCATGCGCCATCTGGAGATGGGCAAGACCCCATACCAGGCCGCCATGGAGGCCGCCGACGAGATCGGCATGGCGGTGATCGCGACCACGTTCACACTGGTGGCGGTGTTCCTGCCGACGGCATTTATGAGCGGTATAGCGGGGAAATTTTTTGTGCAGTTCGGCTGGACGGCAGCCGTGGCCGTACTGTTCTCGCTGGCGGTGGCGAGGATGCTGACGCCGATGATGTCCGCCTATTTCCTGCGGCCGCGCGTCGCGCATCCGACTCCACTTTGGATCGAGTTATATCTCAAATGGGCACAGTGGTGTCTGGCACATCGCAAGACCACGTTGGCCGCAGCGGCAGTGTTTTTCATCGGCTCATTCGGTCTGGCCGGGACTTTGCCGACGGCGTTCCAGCCCAAGGACAACCAGTCGCAAACCCAAGTGACGATCACCCTGCCGCCGGGGAGCAAGTTCGAGCAGACCTATGCGCTGGCCGAACAGGCACGCGGCATCATCATGAAAAACCCGAATGTGGTATTGGTCTATACAGCGATCGGTGGAGGTTCTTCGGGAGGCAATGCCTTTGAGCCGACCGGTGTGGCGGAGGCGCGCAAGGCCAGCCTTTCGATACAGCTTACGCCGCGTGAAGAACGGAAGTTGCGCAAACAGGAAATCGAAGATGAATTGCGCGAAGCGATGACGGCATTGCCCGGCGTGCGCTTCAAGGTCGGGCTGGGCTCGTCTGCGGACAAATACCAGCTGGTGCTGACCGGCGAAAACAGCCAACTGTTGAACGAACAGGCGCTGAAGGTGGGGCAGGAGCTACGCACGATTCCAGGCATCGGCAATGTGGTGTCCAATTCCAGCGTGTTGCGTCCGGAAGTGGTGGTGCGTCCCGATTTCGCGCGCGCAGCGGACCTGGGGGTGACCTCCAGCGCGATCGCCGACACCTTGCGCGTGGCGACGGCCGGGGATTACGACAAAGAGCTGGCCAAACTCAATCTGCCGGATCGTCAGCTGCCGATCATCGTGAAACTGCGCGATGAGGCGCGGCAGGATCTGGAGCTGCTTTCCCGTCTTGTGGTGCCGGGCTCGCGCGGGCCGGTGATGCTCGGTAGTGTGGCTAACTTGAGCATGGAAAGCGGCCCGGCGCAGATCGACCGCTATGACCGGCAACGCAACATCACCTTTGATATCGAGCTGGCCGGGCAGCCTCTGGGCAAGGTGCAGGCAGCAGTGTATGCATTGCCATCGATCAAGAATCTGCCACCCGGAGTGGCGATGGCGCCGATCGGCGATGCCGAGGCCATGAAAGAGTTGTTCGCGAGCTTCGGTCTGGCGATGTTCACCGGAGTGCTGTGCATCTACATCGTGCTGGTGTTGCTGTTCAAGGATTTCATGCAGCCGGCCACGATTCTGTGCGCGCTGGTGCTGTCCATCCCTGGCGCGTTCCTGGCGCTGTTCCTGACCCGCACTGCGATCTCGATGCCTTCGATGATCGGCCTCATCATGCTGATGGGGATCGCGACCAAAAACTCCATCCTGCTGGTGGAATACGCGATCGTCTCGCGCCGCGAGCGCGGCATGGGCCGCGCCGAGGCGCTGCTTGATGCGTGCAAGAAACGCGTGCGTCCGATCGTGATGACGACCATGGCGATGGGCGCGGGCATGCTGCCGGTGGCGCTCGACCTGGGCATGGGCGATGGCAGTTTCCGCGCGCCGATGGCGATCGTCGTGATCGGCGGATTGATCACCTCGACCTTCCTGAGTCTGCTTGTGATTCCGGTGGTGTTCACCTATGTGGACGATGTGATCGAATGGTTCATCGCCAGGGTCAGAAAGTTCTGGCCTGTTCATGTCTGATGAAACTACTGGCCATTCGACTAAGCGAGCAGACGACGCTCGCCAAGTCGCTGGTCATAGCATCTGGGACGAACGCTATGCGGGCGAGGAATATATCTTTGGCACCGAGCCGAATGCCTTCCTGCTGTCGCAACAGGGTTTGCTGAAACAGGGCGGGTATTGTCTTGCCGTGGCCGATGGCGAAGGCCGCAACGGCGTATGGCTGGCCGAACAGGGCTTGCGCGTGATGTCGGTGGACAGTTCTGCGGTGGCGATGAACAAGGCCGGGACGCTGGCGCAGCAGCGCGGTGTCAAGGTGGATTTTGAATTGGCCGATTTGCTGCAATGGGACTGGGGAGTAAACCGCTTCGACGTGGTCGCGGCGATCTTCATCCAGTTCGCCGGAACCGCGCAGCGCGAGCAGATGTTCGCCAACATCAAGCGCTGCCTGAAACCCGGCGGCCTGCTGCTGTTGCAGGGTTACACGCCGCGTCAATTGGAGTACGGCACCGGCGGCCCACCGCTGGCGGAAAATCTTTATACCGAACCTATGCTGCGCAGTGCGTTTGCCGATTGGGAAATCCTGCATCTGCGCGAGCATGACGATTTCATCAGCGAAGGTTCGGCACATCACGGCATGTCGGCGCTGATCGATATGGCGGCACGCAAGAATATTTGAGCCAAATGGCAAGGCGCTCACACTACTGGCTGTAGCGCAGCAGTTGTGATGAAGTGGGGTAAGCCGGCAATTGCGTAGTGGATGCTCCAGCTCTGGATTTTTACCGGCTACTTTAAGTTTTGCTGCGTGCCCACCGTACGATACCGCCGGCATCCATCGCACCGGCTTGCCGTGCAACCTCATGCCCGTTCTTGAACAATGCCAAGGTGGGGATGCTGCGGATGTTGTGGCGCGCCCCCAGTTCCTGCGCCTCCTCAGTGTTCAACTTTGCCAGGCGCATCAGCGGTTCAAGCTGTGCTGCTGCTTGTACGAATGCGGGAGCCATTATCTGGCACGGGCCACACCATGGCGCCCAGAAATCTACCAGCACCGGGATGTCGTTGTACAAAATGTGCTGCATGAAATTGGCGCTGGTCAGTTCGACCGGGTGTGCGCCGAACAAGGCTTGTTTGCATTTGCCGCAGATGGGTTGTCCGCCAAGCTTGTCAGACGGTACGCGGTTCACTGCGTCACAGTGCGGACAGACGATATGTTTGGGGTCGTTCATGATAGCTTGGGTAAAATTAGGTCATCCTGAAATGTGGATTGCAACAGGAAATTTCAAGAGAGCGAAAAGCGCATCGAAAGATCGACCGCCTTTACATCTTTGGTC
>JBAQWL010000205.1:0-9282 GCA_049298895.1 Gallionella sp. | reverse complement strand
GCTATTGCGTAGCGGTGATCAGCGCATTGCCCTTCATGTAGATGAATTAAAGGGAAATCAGGAAGCGGTAGTGAAAAATATCTGCCAGCAATTAGCGAGACTGTCTGGAATTGCCGGTGCGACAGTGTTGGGCGGTGGTCTAGTGGTACTGATTCTGAATCCCCCAGAATTGGCGCAGCGGGTTTCTGGCGGCAGAACAACAAGCAAATCCCAGACTCAGGTCATCACAGCGGGTACACCGAGCAGCATCAAACCACTGAGCAATCTGCCGCTGATCATGGTAGTTGACGACTCCCTCACCGTGCGAAAAATTACTTCACGCTTGTTATCGCGTGCAGGTTATCAGGTGGTTACTGCCACGGACGGCATTGATGCGCTGAATCAGTTGGAAGAATTCACCCCGGACGTGATGTTGCTGGACATAGAAATGCCGCGCATGGACGGATTCGCGCTTGCCAAGGAGTTGCGTCGCAATCCCAAGACGCAGGCACTGCCTATTATCATGATCACTTCACGTACTGCTGACAAGCACCGCGAGGTCGCTATGCAACTGGGTGTAAATACCTATCTGGGAAAGCCATATCAGGAGGACGAGTTGCTGCAAAACATCGCGGATTTTGTGGCAGTACATAAATCGGATGCATAGGCTGCAAATTTTGTGTTCCACTTAAAGTTCGATGAAATCTATTGCACTTCAAGAATGAGATATATGTCTAATACCACATCAGAGTACCCATAATGGCCAGCCTGAAAGATAGTTACACAGTTAAAGTAATAGGCTTTAGCGAAACTGAACAAAAACTGCTTGCCAACGTTTTTGGACTATCTTCGCGTCGCGTTCCGATGTTTGTGCAGCTTAATTCGGACGAAACTCCCCCGGACATTTTTCTGGTCGACGCAGATGAGCCGATGTCAGTCAAACTGCTTGCGGAACGTAATGCGGCATCGCAAATCCCGGCTATCCTGATCGGTGGTTCAAGCTGTGGAACCGATTGGCCGGTGTTGACGCGTCCGATCCGCTGGATGAAGCTTTTCCAAGCGTTCGATGCGGCAATCGCCACTCCAAACGCCACTCCAAACGCCACTCCGATCGCCACTCCGATCGCCACATCAACTGCCGCGCCAGTAAAATCTACCGATCCTGATGTCGCGACACCGCTCATCCCGGTGCCTAAGCACGGCCATATCCAGGATACCACTCAGGCCGGCAGGCGCGCGGGAGACGGCAGGCGCGCGGGAGACCACGCAACACCAATTACGCCAACCGGCGAGCGATCCGGTGCGTGGCGAGCCAAACTCCGTCAGCCAGACCTGGTGCTTGTGGTGGATGATAACCACACAGTGCGTGAATTCATGAAAAACAAACTGGCCGCGTTTAATTTTGAAGTCGACTACGCAGAGAGTGGCGAACAGGCCATTGGGCTCACCGGTCAAAAGCATTACGCCTGCATCTTCCTTGATGTCATCATGCCGGGCATCGATGGTTATCAGGTGTGCAAACTGATCAAATCCAACAGATCCGCGCAAAAAACAGCGGTGGTTATGTTGACCAGCAAAGATTCCCCATTCGACAAGATACGTGGCAGTATGGCCGGTTGCAATGCGTATCTCACCAAGCCTGTTGATGAAGAAAGGCTGATGGAAACCATAGCCAAATTTCTGCCAAACCAGGGCTAGTCAAGGGAACTATGACAGTTCGCAAGGTTTTATGCGCAGACGACTCTCCCGCAGATCTCACTGCGTTGGGTAAAATCTTGAGCAGTGCAAATATCAATGTGGTGTATGCGATTAATGGCAAAGAAGCCATACAGTATGCAAAAGCCGAACTGCCAGATCTAATTTTTCTTGATATTGTCATGCCGGACATGAGCGGCTTTTCAGTAATGCGAGAATTGCAAAAAGACCCGTCCACCAAAGCCATTCCGGTGGTGTTCGTATCCAGCAAAAGCCAGAAGGCGGATCAAGCGTGGGCTAAATTGCAGGGTGGAAAGGGCTTTGTTCCCAAGCCCGTCAGCGCGAAAGCAATACTGGATGCTATTAGCCGGTTTTGATAGAAATAGCGCTGGATGGTGTTTGGAAGAGATAGGAATATTCGGAGACGGTGACCATATTTGGTGGAGTTATCTTGATCTTTCCGAATCGGTGCAACCTGAGTGGTATGAAGAGAAAAAAGAAATACTACAAATTATTCTGTCTTGAAAATTATAGTTCTCAAGTTTAATGGTCCCCCAATAAATTTACAGCATTGAAAATAGTATGCCGTCCCAGAAATTTGATCAAACAGTTGACTTAGACTCCCTGAAGGCCCAGGTGGATGCTGAAATTTTGGCCCGGCTACAGGTAGAAGCCGAAGCTGCACACCATATTTATCGCCGGGGATTTCACATCGGGGAAATGAAGTTGCTGGTAAGTCTGGATGCCACTAGCGAGGTGACCGAAATTCCACCGCTGTTTCGTCTGCCTGGCGCGCCCATCGGGGTCATCGGTCTGGTGAATAGCCATGGGCGGGTGTTGCCGGTGGCTGATTTGTCCGTCTTGTTTGGGATACAACACCAGCGTTCGGCAAGTGCCTGGTTGTTGACATGCGGTCGGGGTGATGACGCTGTCGGTTTAATTATCGACAGCTTGCCAGAACGTAAGAAGTTTGTTCGAGATGACGAGGTTAATCTTGTGGAGGTTACGCTTCCAATCGCGGCCTATGCTAGGGGAGCTTACCGAGATGGGCAAGATATATGGGTTGATGTTGATTTCGTGAAATTTTTCACGGCGGTATTGCAGGTCGATTTGACAGCCGTTTAATAATATCAGCCAATGTTAGAACGTTTGTTCACGGATTTTCAGCTGATTTAAACTGCTGGTACGTATATTCAGCGAAAGTCGAACATTCCAGGAAATATAACTATTAATAACAGTAAAATCGCTGCGTTATTAGGTAGTCAAGGAGATTACTCAGGTTTCCATAATTTGCGACAAGTATGTTGATCTGGCAAATTCTTCGATAAGCTCAGCACAGGATACACAGTACGTATTGAAGTCTTATACTGAGCGATGGGTTAGCCCATTCAATCCTTCGGGGCGAGCGGTGCAATGAATTTTGGAATTTTAAATAATAGAGCATGGTATGCTTCATCACGAAGGAAAATTTGAACGACGTTTTTTTCTTAAGACTTCGGTGGCGCAACCAATTTTTGCCAAACTTGGCAAGTCGGTTTCGCAATCAGATTCTATATCGAAATCCCAGATCGGGACAGCTGGGTAGCCTGCGCAGCGCAACTTAAAATTGGTATTCAGGAGACGCCATGTTCGCAACCATACGAGCCAAATTACTCGGATTTAGTTTTGTTTCGCTGTTGTTCATCGTGCTGGTGGGTGGTGCCGGATATTATGGTTACCTGACCCTCGACGCAGCCATGACAGATACACAGAAGAGCGTTAATGTGGTCGACGCTCTACTTCGCGCCGAGTCGGCTCAAAATGCAGTGCGAGCCGAGGTTTTGCAAATTTTGCGTATAGCGAACAGCGATGATCCGGTAGCCTATGAGGATGCCCAAAATAAACTGAATAAGCACCTCGATGATCTGATCAATATTTTTACCGAGAGCGGAACATCTTCCGTGCTTACAACAAATAATCTTCAGGATATCGCAGACGTTGGTACCGCCGTGGAAACCTACGCAAGTTCTGCACGGAATATTGTCGCGCAGGCAAGGACGAATAGCGAAGTTACTGAAATCCAATTTGATGTGTTCAATGAACAATTCAAAACCTTGAAATCCTATCTCAAGGAATTGAACAATCAATTTGCGGGTGATGCTGAGGCATCACGCAAGGCCGCCGCTGCCGCATCGATGCTCGCATACAATGCGTTAATTGTGGCCGCAGCAGTAGCGTTGATTATTGTCTCGTTATTTGCCTATTTCGTTTACAAGGGAATTTTAAACCCGCTGGGCCAATTGATGACAGCGATCGCTAAAGTCGATGCGGGTGCCTATGAAGTACGTGTGAATTTGCGCAGCAAGAGTGAGCTGAATGATATCGGACGTGCTTTCGACAAGTTGCTTGATGACCGCATAATCACACTCAGCGGTGTAGCTGGCGATAATGAACGTCTCAATAATTCGGTGATCGGACTGTTTACTGCGATGGGGGCTTTGTCAGAGAAGGACTTGACGATCCGGGCGCCAGTGACTGACGACATCATCGGCACCTTGGGTGACGCCATCAACCAGTTGACCCATGTCACGGCGACCGTATTGCATCATGTGACCAAGATAGCCGGAGTGGTGGAGCATGCTTCGGAGCGGATGAAGCAACAGTCAGATGTAGTGAATGACATGGCAAAGGAGGAAGACGTTATTGTAGCCAGGCTGATTGCTAACCTGGAGATCGCGATGGCATCCATAGCTGAGGTGGCTATCTTTGCAAGAGATTCCAGCCGTGCTGCGTCAGAAGCTACCAATTCCACCGAGAGCGCGATGCAGACAGTGCAGGCGACACTAAGCGGTATGAGCGTGATCCGGGAGACTATTTCCGAAATGGAAAAGCGCATCAAACGACTGGGAGAGCGTTCCCAGGAAATTTCCCAGATCGTCAATCTGATCAACACCATTTCTGAACGTACACATGTACTTTCGCTAAATGCCGCGATGCAGGCGGCGATGGCTGGCGATGCGGGGCGTGGCTTTGCGGTGGTAGCGGAAGAGGTGCAACGTCTAGCCGAAAACTCACGCCAAGCGACCGGGCAAATTGCCAACCTGGTGCAGAACATCCAGGTCGAAACCAATGACACCATTGCAACGGTAAATACAACCATCGAACAGGTGGTCAAGGAATCCGAGCTGGCACATAAAGCCGGTGAAAGAATGCGCGAGACGCATGAAGCCACGGCACGGCTGGTGAAATTAGTTGCCACGATTGCCAATAGTTCAGCCGAGCAGACCAAGATTGCCGAATCGTTGCGTTCCGCCGCAGATGAAATTACACAATTTACCGCGAAAACGGCTGAGCAATTAGCCGCGCAAAATCAGGGTGCAGCCAGCCTCGTGTCTGCCTCGAAGAAGTTGATGGAATCGGTATCGGTGTTCAAACTTCCCCCAGTCGAGGTCTAGAGTGATCGCGATGCATATGTCGCGTGGAACCGATAAGCGAAACAAGATCCGGTAAATCCCAACCACCATGGCCATCTCCGCAATCACCCCATTCCTTTCCGAATTGCGCAGAGAGCTGACGCTAACCGCTCCCGACTTCGAGCGATGGATAAGCACTTTGTCACTGTCATCAGGCGACGACCCGTCATTAATTGAGGCTCTGCAGGACTATTCCAGCCAACTGGAACGCATCGGCCAAACGGCGGAGATGATAGGCATGCAAGGATTGGGCACATGGTGCGCTACGCTCAATGGGATTCTGCCCGGGGTCGTATTTTTCGAAGACAATGCTCGCACACAGGCATGTCAGCATCTTGCCGTGTGGCCCGCTTTGATCGACGAATATTTGCAAAATCCCGCCAATTTTGATACCGCCATGGCACTCGTCCAATATCTGGCTAGCCCAAACTTCGGCCAGGCTGTTGATGAAAATGCCGGCTTAAAGTTGTTGGAGGCATTGACTGCGCCGCCAGTGGTGCCTGAAGAGTTAATGGCTCAACTGGTTCAAGCGGAAGCGCCAGTCAGTGTGAGTAGTGCGGACATATCGCTGGTCGTGTCAGACACTGTCGACCGCGACGTGTATGAGGCATTTATCAACGAAGCGCCAAACAATCTGGAGTCGTTTGCTGTGCTGACTTCCAAGATTGCCGCAGGCCGCGCAGATAGCGATGATATGCGCAGTGCCAAGCGCATCGCTCATTCATTCAAGGGTTCGGCCAATATCGTCGGTATACGCGGCATCGCCGCGCTCGGGCACCACACCGAAGATGTACTTGAGTACTTCGAACAGAACCCGGTAAAGCCACCTCGCGCGCTTGGACAAGCGCTGGTTGCGGCGAGTGATTGTCTTGCGCAGATGGTCGGTTACCTGCGTGGTGACGAGAGTGCGCCGGATAACGCGTTCGAAGTGTTGAACGAAATCGTAGCCTGGGTCAACAAAGTCAAGTCAGGCGACATTGAGAACATGACCGACGCCGCGGTTGTGGAGGTCGTTACCTCCCTACCAGATACGATGCGACCGGAGACACCAGTGGTGGCCGCTGTAGAAAGCGAAGTGCAAGCCACATTACGCGTGTCCTTGAGTACTGTGGATGAAATACATCGGTTGATAGGGGAGATGACGACCAAGATAGCGCGGCTCGAATCGCAGTTGGAGAATATAACTGATCGAGCTCAAACCCTGCTTACTCACAATTTACTGGTGCAACAGCGGGTCGTTGATATCGAAAAATTGGTGATGCTGCGCGGGATGTCGCTCACGCCGACAGATGCCGTGGAGCAAGAGTCTTTCGATCCGCTGGAGATGGATCGCTATAACGAATTGCATGGCGCTACCCGTGCATTGGTGGAAGTGACAGACGATGCTCGCGTGATGGCGGATAACCTCGATATCAGCGTGTCAAATTTGCGTATTGAGGTAGCTCAGCAGCTCCAGATTAACAAAGAACTTCAACATCAGGTCGTTTCGACTCGTCTCGCCCCGGTCAATTCGCTGGCGGCCCGCTTGACTCGCAATGTGCGCCAGACATGTGCGCAAACCGGCAAACAGGCGGCGCTGGTCATCACAGGTGGCGATATTGAGGTGGACGGAGACGTGCTCAATAAACTGGCCGATCCGCTTCTTCATTTGCTGCGCAATGCGGTGGATCACGGTATCGAGCTTCCCGAGGACAGGGCTGTTGCCGACAAGCCGGTCGAAGGCCGCATCGACCTCAATTTCTCGCGACAAGGGTCGGGGATAGTCGTTACCATCCGCGATGACGGCAAGGGACTCGATTACGAACGCATTCGCAGCAAGGCTATCGAGCGCGAACTGATACGCGCCGATCAGCAGATGACGCACGCTGAACTTGCGCGACTGGTGTTGTTGCCGGGATTTTCGACACGCGATGCCGTCAGCGAAATCTCAGGGCGTGGTGTCGGGATGGATGTGGTTGCGACACGTTTAACCGATATAAAAGGTACCGTCGAGCTCAGTTCAGAACCCGGACAAGGTTGCGAAGTTGTACTCAGGTTTCAGGCTTCGCTGGTGACCCAGCACACCTTGCTGGTTGAAGCCGGAAAGCAACTTTTTGCCATACCAATCCACTATATCAGGGAGGCTTTTCCGGGCGGTCTTGGCCAGGTACAGTCATTGCCGCCAGTTGGCGAATTGAATGAAGCTAGTGAAGGTAATTGGCAATTTACCATTCGCGATGAGAGTTTTCCGCTGCGTGACTTGACACCACTAACAGGTTGCCCGTCGTCTCCGCCCAGTGCCGAACGTTATGCCGCGATGCCAAAAATTTTAATTCGAACAGCTGACGGTGTGATGGCCGTGCTGGTGGACCGAGTTGTTGAGAGCCGGAGTGTAATGGTAAAGACTATGGGGAAATTCCTGACCAAGGTGCATGGCGTATCCGGGGTGACATTGTTGGGCGACGGCACCTTGGTACCGTTGCTCAATGTGCCGGAATTGCTGGTTTCTCCACTTGCCATTACGGCCGCCGCCGCCGACTTGGCTGCCGCTGCACGACTTCAGTCACGCAGGGTTTTGGTCGTGGATGATTCACTTTCCGTGCGCAAGGGGCTGATACAACTTCTGCAGGATGCGGCCTTTGAAGTCAAAGGCGCGGGCGATGGAATGGAGGCAATTCGTTTGCTCGAATCCTTCAAGCCGCACCTGATCTGTACAGATATGGAAATGCCAAACATGAACGGACTCGAACTCACCCAACATCTGCGAATAAAGGAGGCAACACGACATCTGCCTGTCATCATGATCACTTCCCGTTCAATGGATAAGCACCGTGAGCAAGCGATGCAGGCCGGGGTGAACATCTATTTAACCAAACCTTATACTGATGCCGACTTGCTTCAACATGTGCATGGCGTTCTGCGAACCGGCTCCTTGAGTGAAGCTGCTGCTGGTTGACCTGACGGCCGCATTGCAGAATGCTCACACCAATTGTGGTTCTACCTTAAACCCGGTAGTATTTGCCCGTGTAGTAGGTATGACTATGTGCAATATCTTCCATCAGTTACGATAGATATGATTGCAACAATAAGGAGCCATTGAATCATGAAAAATTACTCTCTCCTTGCCATTGTCGTGGCATTAATTAGCAGCCTTTTGCTAGTGGGAGACATGTTACTGTATCTCAATAATTCGACCTACATTCTGGCAGATATGCTGTTATTGATAACCCTATGGTCCTGTCTGGGCTACTTGTTCATGCAAATCAGGCTAGGTAAAGATCAGACGATACCGGGCGGTCGTTTCATTCAGGAAAGCAGTGCCTTCCATGCGCAACTAGGCAACGAAATATCGGGTCAACTCAGCTCGGCACATACCGAGCTGGGTAACACTCAGGCGATACTAAGCGATGCCATAACCAAGCTGGTCGGCAACTTCATTGCGATATCTGACGAAGTACGCAATCTTTCTGAGAGTACCAACAAGTTTAGCAAGCAGTCGAACGAGTTGATGCACGATGTCCATAGCTCGCTGGTTACTGCGGAGCGATCTATCGAAGATCTTGAGTCAAGCAATAAATCTATAGTGGAGGGCTCCAAAAAGCCCATTCAAGATATGGTCGTAGGACTGACTGCATTCAATGAAGCTGTCGCCAAGAATGCCATCGAACTGAACGTGATTAGTTCAAAAATTGAACAGAATGTTTTAGTGGTGATATCCACATTGCAATTTCAAGACATGAGTACGCAGTTGATTGATCATGCCAGATTGCGCATGACCGCCTTGCAGGAAGTGGCCAACGAGATGGGTAAAGGAGGCAATAATAAAAGCCAACGTGAATACCTTGAACGTATCGCTGCTTACAACCGTCTGCTGGATAAGCATGTCATGTCGCTGGATAAGCAAAAATCCAACCCGGTTGCCCAGAAGGATTTTGATTCGGGCGATATCGAGTTGTTTTAGCCTGCTCCACCCAACATCGTCATTGCATTTTTTGGGTAGTTAATGCAATCTGATATGAGAAACTTATAATTACCCGATTAAATACCTCATCATTTATCCGAGCGAGAAAATATGGACAAAATTATTCTAGTTGTTGATGACTCCACCTCAATCAGGCAGATGGTGGCTTTTACCCTTAAATCCGCTGGACATACCGTCATTGAGGCATGCGATGGG
>JBAQWL010000204.1:0-3261 GCA_049298895.1 Gallionella sp. | reverse complement strand
GAATCCAACGGTATAATTTCACACGTTTAGCACCAAATTTTTTCAAAGAAGCCATCCCAGCAGAATCTAAGGAAATTATCTTGCAACTTTCAACTCGCGTACAAGCGATCAAGCCCTCCCCCACTCTAGCTGTCACCGCACGCGCGGCAAAGCTTAAAACTGAAGGCAAAGACATCATAGGACTGGGTGCAGGCGAACCGGACTTTGATACGCCGCAGCACATAAAAGATGCTGCCATTGCAGCGATCAACAAGGGTTTCACCAAGTATACTGCCGTCGGAGGCACACCCACGCTCAAACAGGCGATCACCTCCAAATTCAAGCGCGACAATGGGCTGGACTACACTGCGAAGCAGATATTGGTTTCGTGTGGTGGCAAGCAGAGTTTCTTCAACCTTGCGCTGGCCATGATCAATCCTGGCGATGAAGTGATCATCCCAGCGCCCTATTGGGTGTCGTACCCAGACATAGTAATCATCGCGGAAGGCAAGCCGGTGATTGTGCAGGCCGGTATCGAGCAAGGTCTCAAGATGACGCCTGCGCAGCTGGAAGCAGCAATCACACCTAAAACAAAAATTGTCGTAATCAATAGCCCGAGCAACCCGTCAGGGGCGGTATACACACTGGAAGAATTAAAGGGGCTGGGTGCAGTGTTGCGCAAGCATCCGAACATTCTGATCGTCACCGACGATATGTATGAGCACATCGCGCTGACCGACGCAAAGTTCGTGAATATTCTGAACGCCTGCCCTGATCTCTATTCCCGCACGATGGTGCTGAACGGTGTATCCAAATCTTATGCGATGACTGGCTGGCGCATCGGTTATGCGGCTGGGCCCGAGTACATCATCACTGCGATGGAGAACGTACAGTCGCAAAGTACCTCTAACCCCACTTCAATTTCCCAGGTGGCCGCCGAAGCGGCGTTGAACGGCGATCAAAATTGCATCAGCCCGATGCTGAAAGCGTTCCGCGAGCGGCATGTGTACGTGGTTAACGCGTTGAACAAGATTCATGGTGTGAAATGCATCATGGCGGGTGGTGCCTTCTATGCCTTTCCCGATATGCGTCCGGCAATTGCCCGGTTGTATCAGCAAGGCACGATCAAGGCAGCAACCGATGTAGCTCTCTCGGAATATTTGCTGGAAAAAGGTGGGCTGGCCGTGGTGCCCGGTTCAGCATTTGGTAGTGAAGGTTACATCCGTTTATCGTTCGCCACGTCAATGGACAATCTGAAGCAGGCTTTGGAGCGTCTTGCCACGGCGTTAGATTGAGCTGCGAATTCTAGCGAACCACACGTAGCGTTGGATTGTCGCGCGTACCGCCGAGTTCCAATGCAACTGGTGCCATCTCCTCCCGCATGGTCAAGTCAGCGATGATGGACCCTGCCACCTGTTGCTCGGCGTAATTCAGCCTACCCTTAGCCGTCAGCACACCACCTGTCATTTTCAGTTGCCGGTAGGTATAGGTGCCCCTCGCGTATGACAAATTACCGCGCAATTCATCAAAGTGAGTGCGTCCACCCGGCATATTTTCAGTGCTTCGCAGACGCGTGGTTTCGACCATATCGATGCCGTTGACCACTCCTTTTTTGATGACAAATGAGCCTTCTAAGGTTGCCGCATCGGCAAGTTTAGCCAAGCTTGTAGACTGCATCTGGAATCGTGCCGTACCACTCATATCACCGCTCAACGATTTGAGCATGTTCTGAATGTTGATAGTTTCTACCACCAGCAAACCTTGGGCCTGCCACCCTGAACCCCACCCCAATCGCGCGTTGCCAGATAGTGTTCCACCTAGAATATGACTATCCAGCTCGGTAATGACCAGCTCCTTGTCAGTCAGCTCGCCCTTGGCAGTCAAGTCGTCAAAAATCCAACTTGGCAAAAGCGGCAACGCACTGCCGCGCACCGAGACGAATACACCCGTTTTTCTTCCCAATGCACTATTTATATCCAATGTGAATTTGCTTCCCTCGGCATACAACTTGGCAGTGAATTTACCGACCTGATTAAAATTTAGAACACCACCGACACCAGACAATTCGAAGCCTTCCGCCTCCAGTTTTCCCTCACTCAATAAAATACGGCTGATCGGGTACTTAACATCAGCAGCAGCCTTTTGTAACCATGCAGATATTTGCTGTAAGGCAATGCCATTGATCTGCACTCCTTGTAACTCAACGCTATCTATTGATTTTACTTCTGTGAACAGGGTGGGTATCGCGAAATTCACCCGGGTCAAGCGTGACTTGATTTGCTTTGCTTCACCGATCGACATATCGATCAGGTCCAAACGAGGCGTGGGCAGTAAACGTCCCTCCAAACGACCGATATACACTGGCTGTTGCATTATGCTGCTGAGTAATCGTTCGATTCTAGGCACATAGTCCCTTGTTGGCACCACAAATGGCGCTGCTAACAATACGATCAGCAACACGAACACTAGGCCGACAACCAACTTGATCCAGGGGAACGGCTTGCGCTTGACCCGCATCAGTGGTGTGCTGACTTTGGTGGCGGGTAGTGGCTGTCCAACATCCCACAAAGCTTTAGCCTTGGCTACTTTTTTAGCCCGTTGCTCAGCTTCTGCCCACACTTTTGCTTGGGTATGCTCAAGTTTTTTAATTTCATCAATAGATAACTTAACCTCTTCCATCTGAGATTTGACTTTTTTGCTGGATGGAGTTGTGCTCGGCGCATGCTCCGACACTGGAACTTCTGGCTGGGTGAATTTCCCTATGTCATTCAATAGCGCGTCATCATCCTTGCCCATGTTCAGCATTGAGTGTTCGACGGGCGTTGCAGAGGGCGCTGCGGCTCCGGGAATCGTGAATGGTTCCAGTTTGACATCCAAAGCAGCCGAATTACCCAAGGGGGTTTCATTTGCCGCGCCATGCGCCACCATATCTACTAACTTGTAGACTGGATGCTCTCGCCCATGCTTGTCTTTCAACGAACCCATATAGCTGAACAGGTTGGCGTACTCAATACTTAATCGCGAAATGAAATCAAAATAGGATCGGGAAATATAAATCTGGTCTATGCCAGCGAAACTCATTACGCGTTGCGCGTCATTGATGCCGTCGCCAACCATGTTATTCCGACCATTCATATCCTGGAAGATATTGATGGGACCAAGATGGATCCCTACCCTTACCTGGATATCTGGATAGTCATTATGCTGATTGGCGGTCACCGTTTTACGGAACTGAATCGCCACATTCAGCGCATCTTCGGGATGATGCGTAAAACCTATCGC
>JBAQWL010000203.1:0-4866 GCA_049298895.1 Gallionella sp. | reverse complement strand
CTGCACGCAACCAGCTCGACGCGCTGATCCACTCCACGCACAAATCGCTGAAGGAATATGGCGAGCACCTGACTGCGGACGAAAAGACCGCCATCGAAACCGCATTGAAGGATGCAGAAGCAGTGGTGAAAGCCGACGATAAGGAAGCGATCACGACCAAGGCTGAAGCGCTGGCGACTGCCGCACAAAAGCTGGGGGAGAAGATGTATGCCGCTGAGCAAGCCAAGGCTCAAGCTGGGCAAGCCGGCGCAGAATCCGGAACAGAAGCCAAGCAGGAAGAAGGCGACGTGGTGGATGCGGAGTTCACCGAAGTAAAAGACAATAAATAAGGAGCAAGGAGCGAGGGGCGAGGAGCGAGCAAAGTCTGTTAGTGGACAACTCGCTCCCCGATCCGCTGTCCTTTAATAATGAGCAAACGCGACTACTACGAAGTCCTTGGCGTCAACCGCGATGCTTCAGAAGCAGAGATCAAAAAAGCTTATCGCAAGTTGGCGATGAAGCATCATCCTGACCGTAATCCGGACAACCCCAAGTCTGAGGAACATTTCAAAGAAGCCAAGGAAGCCTACGAGGCTCTGAGCGACGCACAGAAGCGTGCCGCTTACGATCAGCATGGTCACGCCGCATTTGAGGCGGGTGGCATGGGCGGTGGCAGCCCATTTGGCGCAGGCGCGGCAGGTTTTGATTTCTCGGACATCTTCGGCGACATCTTTGGCGGTGGGCGCGGAGGTGCCGGGCGCAGCAATGTGCAGCGCGGTGCCGATCTGCGCTACAACATGGAAATCACGCTGGAACAGGCCGCACGCGGCACTGAAACAAAAATACGCGTGCCAACCATGGCTGAATGCGAAACCTGTCACGGTAGCGGAGCAAAAGCCGGCACCAGTCCGACCACCTGCACCACCTGCTCTGGACATGGCCAGGTGCGCGTGCAGCAAGGATTCTTCTCGATCCAGCAAACCTGCCCGCGCTGTCACGGCTCTGGCAAGATGATCGCCTCGCCATGCAAAGATTGCAATGGAATCGGTCGCATCAAGCAACACAAAACGCTGTCAGTTAAAATTCCGCCAGGCGTGGATAACGAAGATCGTATCCGCCTTTCTGGTGAGGGTGAACGCGGTATAAATGGAGGGTCCGCTGGCGATTTGTACGTGGTGATCGGCATCAAACCCCACTCGGTGTTCCAGCGAGACCACAACGATCTGCATTGCGAAATGCCAATCAGCTTCAGCACCGCTGCACTGGGTGGCTCTATCGAAATTCCAACGCTGGATGGGGTGGCAACCATCAAGATACCTGCCGAAACCCAAAGCGGAAAAATTTTCCGTCTGCGCGGCAAGGGGATCAAAGGTGTGCGAAGTTCCAGTTATGGTGATTTGCATTGCCATGTGGCGGTAGAGACGCCAGTAAGTCTGACCGCCCGGCAGAAAGAATTACTACGTGAATTTGAGTCTATCAACGATAACAACAGCGAACTGCACAACCCACGCGCAAAATCGTGGATGAACAAAGTGAAAGATTTTTTTGCCGGTTGATAAACTAGTGTCCTCTACAGAGAGTCTTAGGGCACTGGCGGGGAAGCGTGACAGCCAGCCCCGGGTAATGCTATCGATGTGCCCGTTGTAGATATACTCTAACTTGTCGCACCTCATGTGAAGAGGCGCGACACTCCAATGACAGCTATTTCGTACCAAACACTTCGCGTAAGAAGGTTGTCGCTTGCCGCCACGAGTCTTCGTCTGCAGCGGCATTGTAGGCCAGCGGCAGATTGAATTTTTTACCCAGCTCATCCGCTTCTGTATTGGTAAACGCATGCTGTGCTCCAGGATAAGTGACCACCCGGTAGTCTGCTCCCGCATTGTCCATTTCCTGTTTGAAGGCAGCAACTGAGTCAGCTCCTATCATCGGATCGGCCTCACCTGAAAAGGAAATGATGCGCGCTTTGATCTTGCCAGACTGAGCAGGATTGCTCGTGCCCAGCGACCCGTGAAAACTCGCCACACCCTTCAAATCTTCACCCATACGCGCCATGTTCAGCACCACACCACCACCGAAGCAATAGCCGATCGCAGCAATTTCCTTGGCATCCACGGTTTTTTGCTCACCTCGGTGGCGAATTTTCCTGCATCGTCGGGATGATGGGCTTGTTTGCCGTCGCCATACATGTCCACAGCCAACGCGGTATAGCCCAACTCCGCCAACATACGCGCACGCATGCGCGCATACTCATTGTGCCCCCACCACTCATGCACCACTAGCACCGCCGGACGCTTGCCCTTGAAGGCGTCGTCATAGGCAATATAACCTTTAAGGGTAACTCCATCAGCTTGATAATTCACTTCCTTGCCCTGCACCGCCGCTTGCGCCACTGAACTCACCAAAAAGAATATAGATACTCCAAACAGAAATTTTTTCATATCGCCTCCATCGAAATAAATAAACTACATGCTCCCTAAACTGTCCCGGTCTGCACGGAATAGCGTACGTAAAACAGATTCAGGCTTTGCACACGCACGCTGCTCAGTAGTTGCTCGGCAAGCTCATCATCGAGAATAAATTCTACTTTAACCGCCAATTCTCCGGCCAACTCGAAAAAAGTGTCTTCGTGCATGCGGCCGTGCCTGCCAAACCCGGCAATCGCGCGAAACGCCGATCCTCCATGCACGCCCAGCTCCTTCGCTTCTTCCAGCAACCATTCATACACTGGCATACCGGCGTGATGTTGCTTTTCACTGAGATAAAACGAAAGCAGATTCATGTTCGCACTCCCAAGGAGGTGTTTCAAAAAATCAGCGAGCGGCTATCAGGTGAGGGAGGCCGGAGCGCAGGAACCGGAGTGTACACATTAAGTACACGAGGATTCCGAGCACCGCCTGACCCCGTATCACAGTCGTGCAGCATTTTTTCAAACAGCTTCTATGTTTGTAGCCATTTGAAAGTCTGTATCCCGAACACCGTCATCAGCAGCGAGCCACCGAGATGGGTAACGATGATTGCCGATCCCCATGCGTATTGACCGCGCATCAGCAACGTGACGGTCTCTGCCGAAAATGTCGAAAAAGTTGTTAGTCCGCCGAGGAAGCCGGTGATGATGAGTAAACGCAATTCTGGCGACAGTCCCGGATGTTGTGTAAAAAAAGCCATTGCGAGGCCGACCAGATATCCGCCGACCAGATTGGCCGCCAGTGTGCCGAACGGTAATACGGGCAGCGCCGGATTAAGCCACAACCCCAATCCCCAGCGCAGCCACGCACCGAAAGCCGCGCCAACCCCAACTGCAAGAAATGAATAGGTCAACATGCGTCTATTCTACTAGGTTCCTATACCACCCGCACCAGTGCGAAACCGCCGCCCGGCGTGCGAAAGTTGGTAGTTTGCCCCTGATACAACCGCGCCGCGACCAGCTGTATCTGTCCGTCGTAAACATAGCAGCGCACGTCGCATTTGAGCGACACAACCTCGCCATCATTCAGGCAAATGCTGCGCTCGCCCGGTGGGGCGAGTTTCTGCGCAACGTAATCTGACTGCAAAATCTCACCGAACACCCGTTTGGTCAGTTTCTCTCCGCGATAGGCACCCTTGCTGCCATAACCGCTGTTGGGCTTGAAGAACCACTGCTTGCGCTCTGCCCAAAGCTCATCCTCCATTTCAGGGAGCACGGTAATCGTATGCGGCACACCAATTTGCAAGACAGCGATGTCAGACTCGCTCGCACCCATTGAACGCAAACCATCAGCATCGCTCAACCGCGCCAGATTACGCTTGTCAGCATAACGGGCATAGTGCGCAGGATTGGGTGTCAGCACTACGCGGTCGTCCAAATACGCCTGCTGCAATATAGGATACTGTCGCAAAGAAAAATCCGTCAGCCGGTTGTACACCAGATCGATCTTCGCTCCAGCGAGATACAAGCCTTCATCGCGCACTGTAAGTGCTGAAGGATCAGCGATGTGCACAGCAACACCGGCAGAATCGAGCAGTTTTTTCGCCAACAGGAATTCGGGATAGAGATATTGTCCTTCCGGCTGCTCGTCCAAGATGGCAATGGTGTTGAGCGGTGCATCACCGCGCGCCAGCCGCCACTCATTTTGAAACATGGCGAGAAAAGTTTGCTCAAGATCAACCTCGGCCACTGCCGCTCCCGGCAACCCTGCATCGCGCTGGCTGTCGATCAACAGCGCGTTGAGAAAGCCGCCGCCTGCGTTAGTGTTAATCTCGATCAGGTGCGTGCCCTGCTCGTTGAGATGAAAGTCGTAGCCATAGAAGACGCCTTTGGTGGGAAACTGAACGATATTAGTGGCGTCATCCCATCCAGGCAGCTTTACCACCCGCTCCACTGCCGTTATCACCGCACGCATCTGTTTGACCTGCGCCGCTGTCACGAACAGCGCCACGTCGGAAAATAGAGGGGCGTGCTCGCGTGAAATCGCCTCTTGGAATGCTGCGCCTTGCGCGCGGATGTGAGTTTCGAGAGCTTTGCGGTCAATCTTGGCAGAATGTGCGTCCGCATTCAGACAGTCGGCTCGCACAGTAGTTGTATCAACCACTCAATAGGCCCTTCTTCAACTCCTCCTGAACGGGCTTGCTTCCCAGCCATATCTTGAGCATGGCGCGCTTGAACTCTACACCTTCTATCGTGCCCAGAGCGGCACCGTTCACACTGATGTGAGTGCCACTGTCGGGCAAATAGTCGAGCGTGATGACATCGCCAGTTTTCACTGCCTTCATCGTGTCGAATATCTGCTTCATCTGTTTGAGCGACTCTCCCAGCACCACTATTTCGTTTGCCGAGTGATTCTCAAGAATTCCCTCGTTGAAGGCACTGAATAATCTCTCGCTACTCAATTCACGCAGCATGTGCAACAC
>JBAQWL010000202.1:0-2929 GCA_049298895.1 Gallionella sp. | reverse complement strand
CTACCGGTTGGCCCGGTCACCAGTATCATCCCGTTGCTGCGGCGGATAATCTCGCGGAAGCGCTTGAGCATGTCGGGTGGCATGCCCAGCTTGTCCAGGCCGACCATCCCGCCATCCTGACGCAACAGCCGCATCACCACCGATTCACCATTCTGGGTGGGACAGGTGGCGATACGCACATCCACGCCCTGCTCGCGCACCCGCACATGGAAGCGACCGTCCTGCGGCAGGCGCTTTTCAGAAATGTCCAGACCGGACATCAGCTTGAGACGCAGCACCAGCGCGGGAGCGATTTTGCTGTCGGCCTCGGTCTGCAAATGCAGCGCGCCGTCGATACGGAAACGTATCATCACCCGGCCTTCCTGCGGCTCGATGTGTATGTCGGAGGCACGGATCTGCGTGGCGTCGTCGAACATGCTCTGCAACAGCTTGACCACCGGTGCTTCTTCGGCACCAACGCTATCGGTCATCGCCCCGAAGTCCACATAGGTGTCGCCGATGTCCTCGCTGAGCTCGCGGGCCAGGCCGGTGATTTCCTCGGTGCGCCGGTAACCGCGATCGATGCTTTCCAGCAACTGGCCTTCGGTGACCACTGCCACGTCGATGTCGCGTTTGACAATGCGCGCGATCTCATCGAATGCCAACAAATCGGTCGGATCGGCCATGCCGATCAGCAACATACCATTGCGTTCCTCCAGCGCAATCGCGCGGAAACGCCGCGCTTGGCTCTCCGGCAGCACTCTGACCTGTTCGAGGTTGATGTTATAAAATTTGAGGTTGATATAGGGGATGTTGAGTTGCTTGGCGAGCGCCTCGGATATATTTTCCTCGGTAACGAAGGCATTATCCACCAGCACTCGCCCCAGCTTGCGTCCACTGCGCTTTTGCTGCTCGAGCGCGAACTTGAGCTGGTCTTGCGAAATGAGCTTCTGCTGTACCAGCAAATCGCCTAGGCGAACTTTCTCTGGACGCGCCATAATTCTCCCCTGAATTAGTTTTTTATGAGACGCAACTTTACCTAGGGGGAGAAGTTAGCCGTTTTTCATGATGGTGACAAGGACTTAGCGGGTATTTTTACGGAAAACTCTATAATTCCAATTTTGCGAGCATCCGCTATGCGGATTGCCTGCTTAAACCACTTCTGGTTCATCGTGTGCTTGCTCATACCTGTACGCAACGGCCGTCGCTTCAGCTGGGGGAACCGCGCGGCTCACACCTTGGGGCCGCGCCTAGTTTCAAGATAAGTGGCTTCAATATAAGCTTCAAGACGCAATATGCGACTATCCGGCGTGTTGTCTCGCCGTGCGGCGCTTAGCACATTCATCTAGCTAATCGCATTTCTAGGGGCTCCCTGATGTTCCACGTGATTCTGTATCAGCCCGAAATCCCGCCCAACACCGGTAATATCATCCGCCTGTGCGCCAACACCGGCTGCCGATTGCATCTGATTAAACCGCTCGGCTTCACGCTGGAAGACAAACAACTGGTCCGAGCCGGCCTGGATTACCACGAATTTGCGCCATTGCAGGTACATGAAACATTACCGGATTGCCTGTCAATATTTGATCCTGAGCGTGTTTTCGCGCTCACCACCAAAGGTTCACAAGCCTTTCATCAGGTGCGCTATCAGACAGGGGACGCGTTTTTGTTCGGCCCCGAGAGTCGCGGCTTGCCCGCCGAAGTGCTGGCCGGATTGAATAAAAACCAGCGTGTCCGGCTCCCAATGCTGCCCGATAGTCGCAGTTTGAATTTATCCAACACGGTGGCAGTAGCGGTATTCGAAGCATGGCGGCAATGTGGATTTGACGGTGCACTGGGTGGCACGCCGGATTAAAGTACGCATTTAAACGCCCAGTCAGAATCTGTACAGGCTGGCGTTCTGTGTTTTCCAACCTTCAGGAGGAAACATCATGCACTATCGAGGAAGTTGTCACTGCGGTCACATCACTTTTGAAGTTGAAGGAGATCTGCATAGTGTAAAAGAATGCAACTGCTCTATCTGTAGCCGACTGGGCGCATTGCGCTGGTTTGTGCCGCGAACGCAAGTTCGCTTCATCACGCCGGAGAGCAATCTCGCCACCTACCGGTTTGGCAAGGGAATAATCAATCACCACTTCTGCGCGCTATGTGGCTGTGCGCCGATGGGAACCGGCTCGCACAATGATGTCGAAATGTTCAGCATCAATGTGCGCTGCCTGGAAAATGTGGACTTATCCACGCTCAAGATCAAGCAGGTGGATGGGCGCAACTTTTAACGGCTAGTGCTTCAAAAATATTTCCAGCAAGTCATTCAAAAATCGCTGCCCCAGCTGCGTCGGGGCGATGCGCTGATGATCCCTGAACAATAATCCCCGTTTCTCAGCCTCTGCCAATTCGCGCTGCATACCGAGCAACGGCAGGCTGGTGCGCTCTTGAAACAGCACGCTGTCGAAACCTTCATTCAGGCGCAGCGCATTCATCATGAATTCGAAGCCCAGTTCGGCACGGTTGACTTCGTGTTCGGTTTGTATCGGTGCGTCTTTGCCCACCTGTTGCATATACGCTTGCGGCTGTTTGTAGCGCACCTGTCTGATGATCTTGTCCGGGAAACTCAACTTGCTATGTGCGCCCGCACCTATGCCCAGGTAATCGCCGAACTTCCAGTAGTTTAGATTATGTCTGGAGCGGCGTTTAGGAAGAGCGAAAGCGGAGGTCTCGTAATGTTCATAGCCTTGCGCAGCCAGTATCTCTTCGATACTTTGCTGCATATCACTACTGGTATCATCGTCTGGCAGCGTAGGCGGGTTGAGGTAAAACAAGGTGTTCGGTTCCAAAGTCAGGTGGTAACAGGACAGGTGCCGCGGGACAAATGACAGCGCGGTTTTCACGTCCTGCAATGCTTCGTCCAGCGTTTGCTTGGGCAGCGCATACATCAAATCCAGATTGATAT
>JBAQWL010000201.1:0-4436 GCA_049298895.1 Gallionella sp. | reverse complement strand
GACCAACACAGTCTTTCTTCTTGAAGTCCTGCTGCAACGACATGTATACGGAAGGCCCCTCGAACTGAAGCGCGAGCATGGTATCCGGCAGTCGGTTCTCTTCCTTCTCGATATCCTCGTTGAGAATGGTTCGTCCGCAGCCTTCCGAATGAGGGACGACTTCGTGACTCCAGTTGCTTAGGGGTTAATGCTACGTATTCCCAAGCAGCTACTCATTAGTGGAACAGCGCATGAGATATGTTTAGATGCTGTCGATAGGATATACACGGCCTTTGACTCCCCAAGAGCCGGACACTTACGAAGGAACGCTTGGCACCAATCTGCCTACCGCTCATGTTGATTGCTTTCTTAGAAGCTGCCCTTCAACATACAAGGCAAGAGGCGCGCCCTACTTGACCGTAGTGTTATTCATAAAAGTAGATTTGATGTTGGCAACATCTGGAATTGCCTTGGCCTGCCAGCGAATTACACGGACATTGGCTGACGCCAATGCCTTGTCCTTTTTTGCATCTGCGGCCTGTCGATCTTCTTTCTGGTGCGTTGCATCATCAAGTTCGATGACGGCGACAATGCTCGAATCCTTATTGCACACTACGAAATCAGCGCTCATGCGGTTGATGCGGTTAAACCAAGCCTGATAGTTGTTACCTTTTTTGACGCCGAGCAAACGAGAAAGCTGAACTTGGGCAAGGATAATATGCTCTGGTAGAGCTTGAACAAGGCGGAAATAGAGAACTTGCTCAGGTTGCGAGAGAGGCTTTTTTGCGTAGTAGGGCCAAGCCTGATCGCCAATGCCACCCTGCCCCTTTGCTTTGAGAAAAGCTAAAAAGACCACCACAGCTACGACAACAACCAACAGCAGAACAATTAAACCCATTTTTATTATCTCCCCTTGGACAGAATTGTCTAATGATGTAGAAGAAGTCTCATCGGCGCATCCTGCAGTGATTCAATGTAATATCGTCGGTGGCTCGTCGCCTTCCTTCTTGGGTAGTAGGTGTGCAAACCGGCCTTCAACTTCCGTGAAATAGCGGAACTCGACTTCCCCGATTATCCGCTTCTTCCTGGAAATTCCCTTGGGTTTGATCTGCGGTTGTGCGACCCAAACCCCATGCCTCGTCTCCAGCGTAATCGCGCACGTATCTATCGCGTATGGCGATGCGCTTATGCTGCCGTACTTGTCGAGGATCGCATTCATCTGGCGCATTTTGTCTGGCCGGAGCGTCCATGCTTCCATGATCGCGAACACGAAATCAGCATCCAATACCAACGCCGCTGACTGGATTGTCTGCGCAGACTGGTCTTTGCCTTCCCCGCTTCCAGCCTGAATCATTACCGGGATGACTTCCTTTGTGGTCATGTTGCCAACGAACGCCATCGGCTGAAGCTTTTCGCCTGCCTCCAGAAAACCCCGCGCCTTGTCGATCAGCGGACTGATGATGTCCATGTACGCTTGCGGTGGCGTGCTGATGGGTGCCTCGATCATTTCTTCCTCAATACCTGCCACCGGTCGTGCAAACCGGGGAACGTGCGGTGTTGTTCGTTTAGAGCCTGCGTCTCGGCATCGAGGCGTTCGAAATCGGCGTTGAGTACGTCGAAAAACTCCTCGGTCGCCGTGCTGCCGCCTTTCTCTTCGCCTTCGAGAATTATAATCTGTCCTGAGCGCATCGCGTGAGCGGCCTGATCGCCGAACGGCGTGCCGAGGTTCGGCCAGACCAGCAGCATCATGTCAAAACTGCCTGGCAGCAGCGCCACTGCATCCCGTGTTGAAAAACCCAAGCGGAAGGGTATGATTCATTCGTCCAACCATTCTCAAAATAAACGGTTTCCGCTTCATCATCTGGCCCGCCGATCACGAACCGCCGCATGTCCACGTATTCAAGGGCAAGGGCGAAGTAAAGATCAACATTGGCAATGACGATGAGGCTCCGCGCCTCATAACAATTTACGGACTAACAAAACAGGAAGTGCGGCAAGCTTGGGAAATAGTGGCAGAACATCAGGAAGTGTTATTGACAGCATGGAGGCGCATTCATCATGAAAACTTTGACAATTAGTGATCGCGATCTGGATGCTCAGGTTGAGCGGGCAAAAAAAGCCGGCGTTGCGGCTCTTGAAAATGAGCCGAGGGCCAAGGCAGCCCGCTACAGTCCAACACGCCGCCAGGTTCTCGTCGAATTAACCAATGGCTGCTCCTTCATCTTTCCAGTGGACAAAGCACAAGGCTTGGCAGGCGCTTCCAACAAAGATTTGGCGGATGTGAAAGTGTTGGGCAAGGGCTTCGGTTTGCACTGGGAGAAGTTGGATGCTGATTTGAGTATCCCTTCGCTAGTGGTCGGTATCTTCGGCAGCAAGGCGTGGATGCGTGAACTTGCTCGCCGTGGTGGCGCAGCCACCTCCCCCACCAAAGCGGCAGCAGCCCGCGCCAATGGCGCAAAAGGTGGGCGACCGAGGAAGTCCGCCTGAAAACTGAAAATCCCTTGCCATAGAACGGTTCCAATTTTGCCGGCAGCGCAACGTTTCGTTGCCGATATTGCTACGGCTGGCGATACCCGTGCTTCTCCCGTGTCCTCGTGATTCGCCTCACCTCGCTCAATGCGTCTGATTCGTTCATAAAGACTTGCTGTTTTCCCCCTCCCCGCCTGTTGGACAATCCGTACCAGCGACGGCGCAAGATGAACGCGCCAAACAGATCCTCGCTGAGTTCCAGCGTATAGCCGCGCCGTTCCGATCTGAAATCAAGTCTCGCTGGATATGCGCTCATTTCGCGCCCTCACGCTTCCTGCGCGCTCGATCATGCGCCACATGTTCTCGTCCGAGGTGTCGGTATAGATACCGGTCGTTTGCAGGCTGGAATGCCCCAAAAGGCGTTGGATGACGTTCAGCGGAACGCCGGATAGAGCCAGGTGGCTTCCACAGGTGTGGCGCATCCGGTGAACCGTTGCGCGCTCGAACGCTTTTGCCTCGATGAGCTTGCCTTCAGCCTTGAGCGCATTGGCCACCTCATCAAATAACCCGTTCATTGACTTTGAGAGCGCACTGGTTGTTACTCCATCCATGCTCGTGAGGCTCGCGATTAGAGGCGTGTCTGAAGCATTGGTGATAATGTCCGGATTCAGTTCGCGATGAATGAAGTACGTGGTTAAAGCATCAATCGCGTCGCTCGGGATCGGCACGGCACGCCACTTGTTGCCCTTGCCAAGGACTTTGAGCATCCAGCGCACACCCAACCCGTCAGATAGCGGCATGGTGTAAATCCGCCCCACGCTTGCGTCCACCAGCTCCGATATGCGCAAGCCGGTGGAATAGGCGAACGGCAGCACGAATTTCAACCTTTCGGTCTGTCTGGTGTCCGGCTGTGCGGCCAGATACGACATCAGGTATTCCCACTGTCCAACCGAGAATGCGCGCATGAATTCCACGTCTGGTGATGGCTCATCGGCGTTGGCTGCAAGCGATTTCGAGACGCCGTCCCACGGATTGAATGCGCAGTACTGCACGCGCACCAGCCACTCGAACAGGCCGCTCGCGATGGTGATGGCGAATTTCACGCTGTTGGCCGATAGCGCGCCATCGAACGGCCTCCAGGCCTGCTGATGACGAGCCGTACCTTTGTCGCCGAGCCAGGTTGATTGAGGGATGCGGAACGGCCATTGAGTCTCTTCGGTGCGGCCAAGCAGGGATAACCAGTCGCGATACCGCGCACAATCCTCGACCGTGAGACTGGACAGCGCCTTGCCCCGCTCGATCACCGACCACAGGAGCATCCTTTCCGCTTCCTTCTTGTAGGCGCGATGTGTGTTCGGGTTGCCTGATTTAGTGGTCAGCCAGGAATTGATCGCCTGATAGTCATTTGTCGCATCGACGCGCGGTGCGCCGGGGTAGCGGTTAGATCCGGTACGGCCATCGAGGTCGGCAGGTGTCGCGAAGGCTTCAAGCGGAACGATTCCAGTGCACGCCGGTCGCGTTTGAATCAGCGCGTTTGCGGACATGCTTCTCAGTGGCACAAGCGATTGCGCGGGCAACACCCCAAGCGACGATTCATAGCCCCGTAGCCACGCCACGATGCGCGCCGCGCCCTTTTCTCCCAATCCTGGCACACTGACCCACCAGCGATAGCCGCTTGACGCAATGCGGTCCAGCAGATGCCCTATCGTGGGCAGTCCGGCCAACAGCAAACGCTTCGAGATCGTTTCATCGAACCATGCGGCCACCCAATCCTCGCGCACGGGATCTGCCGCGATCAGCGGCTCTATCCATTTCAGCGCTTCCAGTTGACGGTTGACCAGTCGCTGCCTTTTTTGAGCCCGTGTATCGACGGATTGAGGGTGCGCCTCCAGGTAGGCCTGGATCAGCTCTTTTTCGGTGTAGAAGCCGCTTGGATCGAAATCTGCACGGAAGTCTTCAAGCGATGGGGCTGGAGCGCGGGTATCGGT
>JBAQWL010000200.1:0-11265 GCA_049298895.1 Gallionella sp. | reverse complement strand
GGTTATGTTGACGCACTACTCCATGTACATTCCGCCATTCACATGTAAAGTGACGCCAGTGATATAGCTCGCACCTGGCCCGGCCAGAAAAGCAACGGCAGTGGCGATTTCGGCAGGCAGGCCGAGACGTTTCAGAGGCACGTGTTCGACCAGTTTGGCGCGCTGTTCATCACCTAAGCCCTGGGTCATGTCGGTGTCGATAAAACCCGGTGCGACGCAGTTCACGGTGATATTACGGCTGCCGATCTCTTTCGCGATGGATTTGCTAAAACCCATCATGCCAGCCTTGGAAGCGGCGTAGTTGGCTTGCCCTGGATTGCCCATACTGCCAACAACTGATGTAATGCTGATAATACGTCCGCTTCTAGCCTTCATCATGGCGCGCAACACCGCGCGGCTGAGACGGAATACCGATTTAAGATTAGTCGCCAGCACATCATCCCATTCTTCGTCGGTCATGCGTGCAAGTAAATTATCACGAGTGATCCCGGCGTTGTTCACCAGGATCGATATCTCACCGAATTGTTTGCGCAGCTCAGTCAATACCTGTTCAGTTTGTGCCGTGTCATTGACGTTCAATGCCATGCCCGCACCCATAATGCCCGCCGCGTCGAGATATACGCTGATCGCTAGTGCACCTTTGTTGCTGGTGGCGGTTCCGACCACAGTCGCGCCCTGCCTGCCGAGTTCCAGTGCGATTGCCTGACCGATACCGCGGCTGGCTCCTGTCACTAATGCGATCTGTCCTTGTAAAGTCATATCTTTCCCTTAAGCTAGCGCAGTCAAAGCCTGTTTGAGAGCCTCGCCATCATTGATCGTCAATGCCTGTTGGTTGCTGACTATGCGCTTGTTCAAGCCGACCAGCACCTTGCCCGGTGCGCATTCGACGTTGTGGGTGATACCCTGCTTGCCGAATTCCAGTATGGTCTCGACCCAGCGTACCGGAGAATACAACTGGCGCACCAGCGCGTCTTTTATCGCAGCGCCATCTGAATGGCTTTTAACATCCGCATTATGCAACACCGGAATGGATGGGACTTGCACATCGACCTTGCCCAGATATTCACGCAACTGCTCTGCCGCACCCTTCAACAGACTGCAATGTGACGGTACGCTCATCGGCAGCATGATCGCGCGCTTCGCACCTTTGGCCTTGGCCAATCCCATGCCGCGTTCCACCGCAGCGCGATTGCCTGCGATCACCACTTGGCCGGGAGAATTGAAATTCACCGCTTCCAACACTTCGCCCTGCGCGCCTTCGATACACACCGCGCGCACGGCATCATCATCCAGACCGAGTATCGCCGCGATACCGCCGACACCTTCCGGCACGGCTTGTTGCATGCACTCTGCCCGATAGCGCACCAGCGACAGCGCGTCGGCAAAATTCAACGCACCGGCAACGACTAGCGCGGTGTACTCGCCCAGACTGTGGCCCGCCATCATCTGTGGTGCCAGACCGTTTTGTGCCTGCCATGCACGATACACCGCCACACCGGCTGTGAGCATGATGGGCTGGGTATTCACCGTGGCATTCAGATCTGCATCACTACCTACTGTAACCAGCTCCCACAGATCCTGTTTCAGCACATCAGAGGCTTCAGCGAAGGTTTTTCTCACCACCGGGAAGTCGGCATAGCCGTCCATCATGCCGCGCGACTGTGAGCCTTGGCCAGGGAATACGAAAGCGAATCTAATCATAATCTTCCAACAAACCTACCATTTAATAAGAACAGCACCCCAGGTAAACCCGCCGCCCACTGCTTCGAGCATGATGTTCTGCCCGGCCTTGACGCGACCATCGCGCACTGCGGTATCCAGCGCCAGTGGGATAGAAGCCGCCGAGGTGTTGCCATGCGTGGCGACGGTAACAATTACGTTATCCATGCTCAAGCCTAGCTTCTTAGCTGTGGCTTCCATGATGCGAATGTTGGCTTGATGCGGTATCAGCCAGCTGATGTCGGAGCATTGCAGATTATTTTCTTCAAGTACTTCATCAACAACATCACTTAGTACATTGACTGCAAACTTAAAAACAGCCTTACCTTCCATCTTAATGAAGGGATCGCCCTGCACCGCTCCGTTACGAACATTGCCGTCAGCTTTCAGCATGTCGCGGTGACTGCCATCTGCGTGCAGCTTGCTGGAAATGATGCCCGGCGTCTCACTGGCTTGTAAAATCACCGCACCAGCGCCATCACCAAATAATACACAAGTAGTGCGATCAGTCCAGTCCAGGATGCGAGACAACACTTCCGCACCAACCACCAGCACGGTCTTGGCTTGTCCACCGCGTATGTATAGATCGGCGGTGTTCATCGCATAGACGAAACCGCCACACACTGCCTGCATATCAAATGCTGCACCAAGATTCTCGATACCGAGTTTATCCTGCAGGATGCAGGCGGTGCTGGGGAAAATATGATCCGGTGTAGTGGTTGCGACAATCACCAAGTCGATCTCTTCGGCTCGAATACCTGCCGCTTCAATGGCTCTGAGACTAGCTTGTAAAGCGAGGTCGCTGGTCAGTTCGTCATCCGCCGCGATATGCCGCTCATGGATGCCGCTGCGCGATACGATCCAGTCGTGCGAGGTTTCCACAATTTTTTCCAAGTCAAAATTGGTCAGCACCTTACTGGGTAGATAGCTGCCAGTACCAACAATCTTTGAGTACATCAGGTCTCTCCCTGAGCTGTGTTTTGACGCTGGTGGTGCCATTTCTCGATATGTTCGCTGATATGCTGCAACATGCCGCCACGTGCTTCCTCTGCGGCACGCTCGATGGCGCAACGAAAAGCGTAAACATCCGCCGAACCGTGGCTCTTCACCACGATACCCCTGAGGCCAAGGAAACTGGCTCCATTGTAGCGGCGATGATCAACCCTGTGTTTGAAGGCATTGAGTACCGGCATCGCCATCAGTCCAGCCAGTTTAGTCAACACATTGCGACCAAATTCCTCGCGAAGGAATCCACCCAGCATTTGCGCCAACCCTTCAGTGGTTTTCAGCGCGACGTTACCGACGAATCCGTCGCACACTACCACGTCAGTGGTGCCCTTGAAAATATCTGTGCCTTCTACGTTGCCATAGAAGTTCAAGTCACTGGCGCGCAGCAATTCTGCAGCCTGCTTGACTATCTCATTTCCCTTGATGTCTTCACTCCCGATATTCAGCAGGCCAACACTGGGATTGGGTTTATGTTCCAGCGCTGAAACCAGTGTGGCGCCCATCAGCGCGAATTGCAGTAGATGCTCGGCGCTGCAATCAGTATTGGCACCCAGATCCAGCATGCAGACTTGGCCTATTCTGGTCGGCAGATAGGAGGCGATCGCGGGACGGTCGATTCCGGGTATGGTTTTCAGCACATAACGTGCGGTTGCCATCAATGCGCCGGTATTGCCAGCGCTAACACAAGCCAAAGCTTCGCCACTTTTGACTAGATCAATACCGACACGCATCGAAGAATCTTTTTTGCCACGCAGTGCGGATTGCGGCGATTCGTCCATGCCCACCACTTCCGTAGCGGGATGAACGCGCAAACGTACCCCCGTCTCCACACCTAAGGTACGCAACTCGATTTCAATGGCATCGGGGATACCCACCAAAACGATGGTGTCATCTGGGAATTGCTTCAGATACTCGACTGCAGCAGGGATGGTGACCGTCGTGCCGTGGTCGCCTCCCATCGCATCTATAGCTAATGTGACATCCACTAAGCGATCCTGAAGTGATTAAAACCGGAATGAAAAAGAAAACGCAGCCGACCTTAATGATCGGCTGCGTTGCTTGAAAATTTATTCACCCTTGGACTTAACTACCTTTTTGCCACGATAAAAGCCCGCTGGGCTGACATGGTGCCGCAAGTGAGTCTCGCCCGTGGTTGGCTCAATAGCCGTCGCAGGACTAGTCAAAAAATCGTGGGCGCGGTGCATGCCACGTTTGGAGGGAGATTTCTTATTTTGCTGAACTGCCATAATAATGACTCCTAAAATATACTATTTCGATCTAATTTTGTTTCAATTTCGCTAAAATCGCAAAGGGATGACGCTTCTCCCCATACCCGTTTTCACTACCTGCTGGCAGACAAACATCATGCTTGGGCGCAATAGGCAGACTCAATAAAACCTCATCTTCCAGCAAATTCAGCACATCCAACTGCTCATCTGCCAAAATACTATCCAACGCTTCTTCCTCATCGCCCAACGCGTCCAAACTAGTTTGGTCACGCAGCAACAAGCGTGTATCAATCTGTACTGGGGAATCAATTCCCACCAAGCAACGCTGACACCGCACATGACACAATCCGGTCACGCTCACATCCAGAAAATGATTGCCCTGCTTATCCGCACCACCGCGTATTGCGTAACCCAGAATTCCCTGCTGATTTTCCAGCATGTCCTGCAAACGTGGCAGTTCGGCAACCGGCACTTCACCGCTAATGCTCTGACCATTCCTTGCAAAATCCAAGCTATCAATGAAATGCCGTGCGTCCATGAGGCGCGCATGATATATTTTTCGCTGCTCCCTGTCAAAAATCCCAAGGAATATTGGGAATCTCTAGAAATTCATTTTGCGGGATGAAGCGCAAGGAGCCGCGCAACGAGCGACAAGACATATCAGATTGATAGGCGAGGAGTGAGCAAGCACGCGACGCCGCGATCCACCTGCAAAATTAATTTATAGAGGTTCCCTATTGTGCTTATCCTAGCATCCAGCTCCATATACCGCAGTGAACTTCTGAAACGGCTGCAACTCCCATTTGAGATCGTCGCGCCAAATGTCGATGAAACACCCCTGCCCGGTGAATCTGCACGAGCGACCTCGGTACGCCTCGCTCAGGAAAAAGTCCGTGTCGTAACTGAGAATTATCCCGACGCGCTGATCATCGGCTCCGACCAAGTCGCCCTGCTGGAAGGCCAGCAGCTCGGCAAGCCTCTCACCCACGACAATGCGGTCAAACAACTGCGCGCGATGCGCGGCAAAACCACCCACTTCTATACCGCGCTGACGCTATTGAACAGCAAGACCGGCAATATGCAGACCGAGGTAGCGGAAAACTTTGTCACGCTGCGCAACCTCCCCGATGCCGAGATCGAAGGCTATTTGCTCAAGGAACAGCCCTACCATTGCGCCGGTAGCGCGAAATTAGAAGGGCTGGGTATCGCGCTGGTAAGCCAGGTAACGGGCGACGACCCGAATGCACTGATCGGCCTGCCGCTGATTCTGCTGGTCGACATGTTACGCCGCGAAAACGTTCATTTATTCTAAAGTATGGCGACCCAACCCGGCACCCTCTACCTGATACCCTGCACGCTGGGCGATACCCCCGCCGAACAGGTATTGCCGCAACACGTCATCACCGTAGCGCGCAAGCTAAAGCATTTCGTGGTGGAGCAACCCAAGACCGCGCGGCAGTTCCTTTCAGCACTCAAACCCGAACTGCCTATCCAGGCCATGCATTTCGCTACCCTCAACGAGCACAGCGATCCCAAAGAATTGGCCGATTTGCTCGTCCCGCTACTGGCAGGCGAAGATGTGGGCGTCATTTCCGAAGCGGGTTGCCCCGGCATTGCCGACCCCGGTGCGGATCTAGCCTTACTGGCACATCGCAAAGGAATCCGCGTCGCCCCTCTGGTTGGCCCCTCCTCTATTCTGCTCGCACTGATGGCTTCCGGCCTGAATGGGCAGCGCTTCGCCTTTCACGGCTATCTACCCGTAGCTGAAGCCGAAAGGAACAAGGCCATATCCTCACTGGAAGCTGAATCGGCAAAACGCAAACAAACCCAGTTATTCATCGAAACTCCGTACCGCAATGAAAAGCTGTTCAATGCACTGATCGCCCATTGCCATCCGCAAACGTTGCTTTGTGTCGCCACCGATATCACCCTGGCCAGCGAGCAGATACAGACACGATCCATAAAATTATGGAAATTACAGCCCATCCCGCGCCTGAACAAGCGTCCGAGCCTGTTTCTGCTGTTGGGTACAAGTTAATCTAGTTGCTCAAACAGCCACTTTCTGGTATTAAAGCGGACTTTAATTTTATCTAGTTGGAGAAGTGTAATGCCGGTACAGACAGACAAATCCATCGCCCCTTACAAACCCAAGAAGGGCGAGGCCTATATGAATCCCAAACAACTCGGCCACTTCCGCCAGATCATGAACGATATCAAGGCCGGCCTAGGTAAGGATATTGATCGCACCGTGCATACGATGCAGGACGAAGCCACTGTGTTTGCCGACCCGAACGACCGTGCCACCCAGGAATCGGACATGGGCCTGGAACTGCGCAACCGCGACCGCGAGCGAAAATTGATCAAAAAGATCAATGAGATGCTCGCCAAGATTGATGCCGGGGAGTATGGCTACTGCGAGAATTGCGGTGTCGAGATCGGCCTGAGCCGTTTAGAGGCAAGACCCACTGCTACGCTATGTATAGACTGTAAAACCCTGGACGAAATACGCGAACGACAGGTAGCCAAATAATTTTTTGGCAGCTGTCTTCGGCGAAGACTAACCTACAGGATATGTCGAAACCAAAAATAGGTAACTAAATAAATTTGGCTAGGCCAGATATATTTATGTTAGCAACAAAAAGCCCCGCCAGATTGGCGGGGCTTTTTTATGGCCAAACAACCTATTCTGACGCGTGAGCGTGAGCTGCCTCCGGTGCCGGCAGCAACACTTTCATGCTCAACTTCATCCGGCCCTTGTCGTCCACTTCCAGCACCTTCACGCGCACGATCTGACCTTCCTTGAGGTGGTCCGACACGCTGCTGACGCGCTCGTGGGCGATCTGGGAAATGTGCAGCAAGCCGTCCTTGCCCGGCAATACATTCACCAATGCACCAAAGTCAAGCAGCTTGACCACTGGACCTTCATAGATCTTGCCGACTTCGACATCGGCGACGATGTCTTCGATGCGCTTCTTGGCCAGATTGCCGGCTTCACCGCTGACGCAGGAAATGGTGATATTGCCGCTGTCATCGATGTCTATCGTGGTGCCGGTCTCTTCGGTCAGGGCGCGTATTACCGCCCCACCCTTGCCGATCACATCACGGATCTTGTCCGGATTGATCTTCATCTTGATCATGCGCGGCGCAAAATCGGACACTTCGGTACGCGCCTGAGGCAAGGCCTGTTTCATCAGGCCGAGGATATGCAAACGGCCTTCCTTGGCCTGGGTCAGCGCGGCCTGCATGATCTCGCGGGTAATGCCGTTGATCTTGATGTCCATTTGCAGCGCAGTGACGCCAGTCTCAGAGCCAGCCACCTTGAAATCCATGTCGCCCAGATGATCCTCGTCGCCGAGAATATCGGTCAGCACCGCAAAGCGGTTGCCTTCCTTGATCAGTCCCATCGCGATACCCGCCACATGCGCCTTGAGTGGCACACCGGCATCCATCAGCGACAAGCAGCCGCCGCACACCGATGCCATCGAGCTGGAACCGTTGGATTCGGTGATCTCGGATACCACGCGCATCGCGTAGCCGAAATCCTCTTCGCTGGGCAGCACTGCGACCAAAGCACGCTTGGCCAGACGGCCGTGACCGATCTCGCGGCGCTTGGGTGTACCCACGCGTCCGGTTTCACCGGTGGAATAAGGAGGAAAGTTATAATGCAGCATGAAACGGTCGGTGTACTCGCCTTGCAGCGCATCAATCTTTTGCGAATCGCGCATGCTGCCCAGCGTCGCGACCACGATGGCCTGGGTCTCGCCACGGGTAAATAAAGAAGAGCCGTGAGCGCGTGGCAATACGCCATTGCGTATCGTTATCGGGCGCACGGTGCGGGTATCGCGACCATCGATGCGCGGTTCCCCACTCAGGATCTGTCCGCGCACAATCTTGGCTTCCAGCGCGCTGAACAGATCATTGACATGGTTCTTCTGGCCGGGGGGCGATTCAGCTGTGATCACGGCTGCCATCACCTTGTCGTGTATCGCCGCCACCGCATCGGTGCGAGCCTGCTTGGCACGAATCGCATAGGCTTCCTGCAACTCCGCATCGGCCAATTCGGCGATCTTCGCGATCAGCGCTTCGTCCTTGGCTGGCGCAACCCAATCCCATGCGGGTGCGCCAACTGCATCCGCCATCTCATTAATGGCCTGAATCACCACCTGCATCTGCTCGTGACCAAACATCACTGCGCCCAGCATGATTTCTTCAGACAATTGTTGCGCTTCGGATTCCACCATCTGCACCGCGCGATCGGTTCCGGCGACGACCAGATCCAACTGCGAACTATCGAGTTCGGTTGCAGTCGGGTTGAGTATATATTGTCCGTGGGCATAACCCACGCGCGCCGCAGCAATCGGGCCGTCGAATGGAATACCTGAAATCGCCAGCGCGGCAGAAGCACCTATCATGGCAGGGATATCCGAATCGATCTCACTATCCGAGGACATCACCGTTGCAACGATTTGCACTTCGTTGTAAAAACTTTCCGGGAAAAGCGGGCGCAGCGGGCGGTCGATCAGACGCGAAGTCAGAATCTCCTTTTCACTCGGGCGGCCTTCGCGTTTAAAGAAACCACCGGGGATCTTGCCCGCAGCGTAAGTCCGCTCCTGATAATCCACCGTCAACGGGAAGAAATCCTGGTCGGGCTTGGCATCTTTTCTGCCGACCACCGTAACCAGCACCACGGTATCATCCAGACTAACCATCACCGCACCGCTGGCTTGACGCGCGATTTCACCGGTTTCCAGCGTGAGTTGATGATTGCCAAACGATAATGTTTTCTTATAGTGACTCAAGATAGACCTCTCTAGATAAAGCAACTAGCCATTCGACTAAGCTGGCAAACGACGCCAGCCAAGTCGCTGGTTATATGCAGGGTATGACGCGACACCGCGCTACGCATTGTAAAAGATAAAAACAACACGGGTCGCTTAAGCGACCCGCAGGATAGGAACTGTTATTTACGAATTTCCAAGCGCTGAATCAACGCGCGATAACCCGCATCGTTCTTGCTCTTGAGATAATCGAGCAATTTGCGGCGACGGCTCACCAGGCGCAGCAAGCCGCGACGGGAATGGTGATCCTTGACGTTATCTTTGAAGTGCTCGGTCAAATATGTGATACGGGCAGTGATCAACGCCACTTGCACCTCCGGGGAACCAGTGTCGCTCTTGGCGCGCTGAAAGTCGGTCACGATTTGCGCTTTTTGCGCAGCGGTAATTGCCATTGGTATTACTCTCCTAAAAAAGAGCAGCATTCTACCCCTTATTGGGGCTATTGCTCAAGCCAAATGAGCGCGAGCTATCAAATGGCTTCAGTCAAAGGAATTCCAAGCGTCGCTATCTCGTCTACCTTCAGCGTGCTGGATAGTTGGTGGGTAATGAACAGGCCTTCATCTGGTTGACTGTGGCCGTAAAGTGTTCACCTGTGGCGCTGTCCAGGCTGCTTATCGCCTCATCGAACAACAGGATCTTGGGACGCTTAAGCAAGGCACGGGCCGTTTTCGTGTCGCAACGGGTTTAGCGGCACCACCGTTAGGCACCTATCGCCTGACTCGCCATGGCCTCACCGCCGTGGCGTGCTGGGTCGAATAGTGCCAGACGTTGCGCCAAGGTAAGCGGGACATCAGTGACCGGTGTAATAATTACCTGCCTGCCTTCTACAGATTGCTTCATAGAGTTTCCTTTCGTGTTTCGTCGCGACTCTCGTGCTGATTATTTAGCACAAACATTTTAAATGTAGAGATTTAACTCCTACCTGCCATTATTCCGCTGCTGAATTACTCAGCATCGCCTTTAACCTCGCCAGCTTGTCCATGCCCTCGTCTTTGGTCACGGTGGATACTGCTTCCGCATGACCGCCTGCATAGACCAGCTCATCTTCAGGCATCTCTTCCAGGAAGCGGCTTGGCTCGCAGGTCATCCAGTCCTTGCCGCGCTTGCGACGATTGCAGTAGCTGATCTGCAGGCTGCGCTCGGCGCGGGTGATGCCGACGTACATCAAGCGGCGCTCTTCTTCGATCTGCTTTTCGTCACTGTCGCGGAACGGCAGGATGTCTTCTTCCGCGCCGATGATGAATACGTGCGGGAACTCCAGTCCCTTGGCGGCGTGCAGCGTGGACAGCGAGACGGCGTCCGGCTCCTGGTCTTTGCCTTCCAGCATGTTGATCAGTGCAACGGTCTGCACCATAGCGATCAATGATTTCTCATCCGCCTCGGCCTTGCGTTTTAACCACGCGATAAAGTCCTGCACGTTCTCCCATTTGCTGTCGGCCAGGCGCGGCTCGTGCGAGTCGTACAGCCAGGTCTCGTAATTGATCGCGCGCAGCAATTCGTCAAGCAATTCGCTGCACGGGTCTTTGTCGGCGCGCTCCTGAATGCGGTTGATGAAGTTGCAGAACAGCATCAGTTCTTCATATTGGCGCGCGGGCAATTCCTGTTCAAGTGGTGCTTCGAACGCCGCTTCGAACAGGCTGATGTGGCGCTCTCCGGCGTAGCTGCCCAGCTTTTCCAGCGTGGTGTTGCCGATGCCGCGCTTGGGCGTGGTAATGGCGCGGATAAAAGCGGGATCATCGTCCGAGTTGGCAATCAGTCTCAGATAGGCGGTGATGTCCTTGATCTCAGCACGTTCGAAGAACGACGTGCCGCCGCTGACGGTATAGGGCACGCGCTGGGCGCGCAGGTGCTCTTCGAATGCCCGTGATAAATGATTGCTGCGGTACAGGATGGCGTAGTCGGAAAATTTGGTGCGATGCTCAAACTTGTGCGCCATCAGCTTCATCACCACGCTTTCGGCCTCATGCTCGTCATCACGTGCGGCGTAAATGCGTATCGCATCGCCGATGCCGTGGTCGCTCCACAGCTTCTTCTCGAACACCTTGGTGTTGTGATTGATCAGGTGATTTGCTACCTTGAGGATACGCTGCGAGGAACGATAGTTCTGCTCCAGCTTGATGACACGCAGAGTGGCGTAGTCATTGCGCAGATTGCGCAGATTTTCGATGCTCGCGCCGCGCCAGGCGTAGATAGATTGATCGTCATCGCCCACCACCGTGAACACAGCGCGCATGCCTGTTAGCAGTTTTATCAACTGGTATTGGCAATCGTTGGTGTCCTGGTATTCGTCCACCAGCAGATAGCGCAGCCGCAGTTGCCAGCGCAGCAATGCTTCGGGATGCTGTTTGAACAGCACCACCGGCAGATGGATCAGGTCGTCGAAGTCCACCGCCTGATAGGCGCGCAGTGTTTCCTGATAGCGCGAGTAAATGCGCGCATGGACTTTTTCCTCATCACTCCCGGCATTTTGG
>JBAQWL010000199.1:0-2079 GCA_049298895.1 Gallionella sp. | reverse complement strand
GTTTTGTACTGCACGCCGAGATCGCGGCTCATTTGCAGGGCTGAAATCCCTTTCACGGCATTGGTGTAAACGGCAATCGCAGCCAAGTAGGTGCGCAGCGGCAACTTGTGGTTGGCAAAGATGGTGCCGGACGTGATGGAGAAGGTATGGCCGCAGTCCTTGCACTTCCACTGGCGGCGATCTCGGCGGAAGGCGTGTTTGCCGATCACGCCGCACACAGGGCAGGACACCGTATCCCCTGCACCCCAGCGCAACTCCTTGAACACCGCGAAGGCTTCGGTATCGTTCATCTGCATGACCTTGAGCACGGACAGCGTGCGGGCTTTTGCGGAAAGAAGAAAGTGCTGGGTCATGGCAACTGCGTATAGAATGAATTACGATTCATTGTGATTATATAGAACGATTGTTCTATTAGCAAGAACATTCTATAAATCGCATTGCAATAGAACGTATATTCTTTGATAATGCACATATGCAAAATCGCGACTCAGAATATCTTGGCAAGCTTCAGGACTACTACGCCCAGCATCGAGTGTTGCCATCCTTTACTGCAGTGGCAAAGCTGGTTGGGTTAAAATCCACCTCAGCAGTTGCGGCGATGGTTAACCGGATGAAGGTGGCGGGCCTTCTTGATCAAGGGGAAGATCGCCGATTGCAGCCAGGTAAGCGATTCTTCGAGCGCGACATAGCCGATAGCGTGCGCGCAGGACTGCCACAGCCAGCAAACGATTCGATGGATCAAATTGTATCAGTCGATGAGCACTTGATTAAGAGTCCTTCACGAACTGTGCTGCTCACCGTCAAGGGCGACTCGATGGTAGATGCCGGACTGATGCCGGGCGATACTGTGATTGTGGAGAAAAGCGCACCCGCGAAATCGGGCGACATCGTGGTGGCCATTGTGGACAATGAATACACAGTGAAATATCTGGCGCATGATAAACGTGGTTTCTACCTGCAACCGGGTAACAAGGCTTATCCGCCTATCAGAGCGAAGGATAGTCTGGAGATTTACGGGTTGGTGGTTGGGGCTTTCAGGAAATATTAATGAGTCCAGTGCAACTTAATTACTGATTGGTATTTTTAAAATGTCTCAAATCAGTCGTATTGAATGGACAGAAGCAACGTGGAATCCAACAGTGGGTTGCACCAAGATTTCTTCTGGCTGCAAACATTGCTATGCAGAAGCAATGGCGGTACGTTTACATGCAATGGGTACGCTAGGCTATGAGAATGGTTTTAAATTAACGATTCTGCCTGATCGCCTTGATGAACCATTACGCCGCAAGAAACCTACAATTTATTTTGTGAACTCAATGTCTGACCTCTTCCACAAAAGCATACCGGATGCCTATATTGACCAGGTATTTGATGTGATTGCACGTAGCACGCAGCATACTTTTCAAGTGCTAACAAAACGAGCAGATCGCATGGCATTATATTTCCGTAATCGCATAGTTCCACGCAATGCATGGCTCGGTGTGACGGTCGAAGATCGTAAGGATGGCGTACCACGGATTGACAAGCTGCGAGAGATTGATGCGTCTATTCGCTTCCTGTCTGTTGAACCGCTTCTTGAAGATATTGGTGAAATTAACTTGACTGATATACATTGGGTCATAGTTGGTGGTGAATCAGGATCAAGAGCGCGGCCCATGAAGCCTGAGTGGGTGGAGCCAATTCGCCAGCAGTGCGAGGAAGTCGGCACAGCCTTTTTCTTCAAGCAATGGGGTGGGTGGGGAGCGGATGGTGTAAAACGTGCCAAGAAACAAAATGGTCGCCAGTTGCATGGTCGCACTTGGGATCAAATGCCAGAACTTCCTGCTCACCTTTGATATAGCCGAACGGCTATAAACCATTACCATATTGAAATTGTTGGCAGGATGAAGCAACTAATTCACATATTGGAAATGAGTAAGACAAAACAGGACATTGCTGGACGGATCAATGTGGGATGTATTTCCGAAGGGGGCATATGGCGAAGAAGCACTATGATTGGAAAGACGGGCCAGCAAAATTACAACAGCATAGTGTTGCCAAACACAATCTGCTACGAAGTTATTTAGCTGCATACTTTCC
>JBAQWL010000198.1:0-3882 GCA_049298895.1 Gallionella sp. | reverse complement strand
ACTGGGCGTAATCTGGCCGAAGGCGTACCACGCAGCTTCACCATTTCCAGTAATGAAGTCCTTGAGGCTATGACCGATCCGCTCAACAACATTGTCAGCGCAGTCAAGACTGCGCTGGAACAGACACCTCCGGAACTGGGTGCGGACATCGCCAATAAGGGCATGGTGCTGACCGGTGGCGGTGCGTTGTTGCGCGACTTGGATCGGCTGCTAATGGAAGAAACAGGTTTGCCGGTGTTAATCGCTGAGAATCCATTGACCTGTGTAGTGCGTGGTTCTGGCATGGCTCTTGATTACATGGATAAGTCAACCAGCATCTTCACAACAGAATAGCAGGCCATTTACATAATTCTCCAAGGATCGTGATGGAACGTTATTGATGGACGGCACTCAATCCTTCCGATTTTTCGATCGCGGTCCGAGCCCTCTGGTTCGTCTGGTGTTCTTCGTGGCATTGTCTTTATTACTGCTATTTATTGATGCGCGTTATCGTTATCTTGAATCCACTCGAAGCGCGCTGTCGGTATTGATCACACCGATACAGCGGCTTGCTGCCCTGCCGGGCTCATTGTGGCAGGAGGTTGGTGATCTCTACATCACACAGAGCAGGCAGCATAGCTTGATAACGGAAAATGAGGCGTTGCACAGGCAGCATCAGTTCAATGCCGCGCAATTATTGCAATTGCAAGCGATGCAAGCGGAGAACCAGCAATTGCGCAACTTGGCGGCGTTGCCATTGCGCAACGAATTTACCACCCAAATGGTCGAGATCGCCTACATGGAGCGCGATGTATTCAAACGCAGAGTGTTGGTTCACAAAGGTGAAAATACCGATCTGCGGGCCGGCCAGGTTGTGATGGATGACTTGGGTATTGTCGGGCAGATTACACGTGTCTATCCATTGCTTGCCGAAATCACCCTGATAACCGAAAAAAACCATGCCGTGCCGGTTCAGGTGTTGCGTAATGGCTTGCGCGCCATTGTGTTTGGTACAGGCGATACCAGCCAGTTATCACTGCGCTATATGCCGGTCAGTGCGGATGTGCAGGTTGACGACATACTGGCCACTTCGGGTATAGATGGCATCTATCCGCCCGGCATTCCGGTCGCCAAAGTGGTAGCGGTCGAGCGTGATCCAGTCTATCCATTTGCGCGGATTGCCTGCTTGCCGTTAGCTGGCGTGGACTACCATCGACATCTGCTGGTTCTATCTGAACCGCCCAGTCTGCCTGAGCACCCGGTGGAAAATCCTGCCCGAATCAATGCCGACAAACGTGTCAAGTCCAAGAAGGTTAATTAAATGTCATCCAGTTCGGCCTTCCGCACCCGGTCGGAAATCCAGCGTCCGGTAAGCAACACGTTCATCTTGATCAGTGTGCTGGCCGCACTGTTCATGAACGGGTTGCCATGGCAAGGCATTTGGCTGATGCTGCGTCCCGATTTCGTTGCGCTGGTGCTGTTGTATTGGTGCATGCACAAGCCTTGGCGGCTTGGAATTGGACTATCGTGGGCAGTGGGGATACTCGCAGACGTGGCCGATGCCAGCCTGTTTGGCCAACACGCCCTGGCGTATACGGTGCTCGCCTTCGGTGGTGTGGTGCTGAACCATCGCTTGCGGATGTTCGATCTGCGCCAGCAAACTATTCATGTGCTCGGTATTTTGGCGCTGACTTATGCGGTATATGCGTTGGTGCACTGGAAGGTGAACGGCCATGTGGTATGGCTTTATTTCATTGGTTGCCTTACTTCGACTTTGCTGTGGATTCCGCTTAACATTATGTTCCAGACGGTACGGCAGAAGCGTGTGGATAGTGAATGAAGAAGCAAATTGAGTTTAAAAATCACCAGCGAGAGATATTCCACTTCCAGTTGCGTCTGGTAGTCAGCATCGGCTTCGTATTAGTGCTTCTGGCGATCCTGCTGTTGCGTTTCGTCTACCTGCAAGGGGTGCGCCACAACCATTATCAGACGCTGGCCGAAAGTAACCGCATCGCTATCATCCCTATCGTTCCCAATCGTGGCTTGATACTTGATCGCAACGGTGTAGTGATGGCTCGCAATTATTCAGGCTATACGCTGGAGGTAAACCAGAGCAAAACAACAGACCTGGAAGCTACAATAAACGAGCTGTCCACGCTGATCGAAATTACTCCAAAAGACCGCAAGCGCTTCAAGAAAGTGGTCGCCGAGAGTCATGATTTTGAAACGCTGGTGATCCGCAATCGCTTGAGCGATGAAGAGGTTGCACGCTTTGCCGCGCAGCAGTATCGTTTCCCAGCCGTTGAGATCAAGGCTCGACTGTTTCGTGATTATCCGCTTGGAGAAAAGACTGCGCATTTGATCGGTTATATCGGGCGCATCAACCAAGACGACGAGACGCAACTCGAAATGAGAGACATTGCGGCGAATTTTCGCGGTTCGGATTACATCGGAAAAACCGGTTTGGAACAGAGCTATGAAAGTGATCTGCACGGCATCACCGGCATAGAACAGGTCGAAGTGGATGCGGGTGGTCGGGCGGTGCGAGTACTGTCGCATACTGCGCCTGTTTCAGGGAACACACTGGTGTTGAGCATAGATGCTAAGCTGCAGGAGATTGCTGAGCAATCGTTCGGGAGCTATCGCGGTGCGCTGGTAGCAATAGATCCAAACAACGGTCAAGTGCTGGCATTCGTCAGCCAACCTGGCTACGATCCCAATCCGTTTATCGATGGCATTGATACGCAGAGCTGGGATGATCTGAATAACTCACCGGATGTGCCACTCAACAACCGTGCACTGCGTGGGCAATACCCGCCAGGCTCTACGATCAAGCCATTCATGGCTCTGGCTGGTCTGTACAACAACCAACGCTCGCCCGGCTACACTATCAATGACCCCGGCTACTTCACCTTGCCCGGCAGTAGTCGACAGTATCGCGATTGGAAAAAGGATGGCCACGGTATCGTGAATATGTTCAAGGCCATCCAGGTGTCCTGCGATGTCTACTTTTACGGGTTGGCCACTGAACTGGGCATAGCAAACATTTTCGATTATCTCTCGCGCTTTGGTTTTGGTAAAAAGACTGGCATTGACTTGGAAGGTGAATCGTCCGGTTTACTGCCATCGCAAGAATGGAAGACAAAACGCCACGAACAAATCTGGTATCCCGGTGATACCGTATCGGTCGGCATCGGACAGGGCTACAACCTGGTAACACCGATCCAGCTGGCGTTTGCTACCGCCACACTGGCTAATGATGGAGTAGCCTTCAAGCCGCATCTGGTGAAGGAAGTGCGCAGTTTGTTTGGCGATGAAAGGCGGTTGATCGCCAGTGAGCCATTATATGATCTGAACATTAATGCTGAACATCTTAGGTTGGTGAAAAGTGCCATGATTGCCGTGACGCAACCCGGCGGCACGGCGGTATATGCATCACTGGGCGCACCCTATCACATTGCTGGAAAGACCGGCACGGCGCAGGTGATCGCCATGAAAAAGGGTGAAGAATATGATGAAAAAAATATCGCCGAGCGGCATCGCGATCACGCATGGTTTATCGCCTACGCTCCCGCAGAGAAGCCCATGATTGCATTGGTAGTCTTGGCTGAGAATGGTGGGCATGGCGGCAGCACGGCTGCGCCGATCGCGCGCAAGGTTTTGGACTATTATTTGCTGGGCAAGGTTCCGAAGCCATTGCCGTATGTGGAGGTGATGGAGGATAGCGAACATGACTAGACGGCAACTTTGGCTGCGTTTCATCGCGCATCTTGATTTTCCGTTGCTACTGGGCATTGGACTATTGCTGCTGATCAGCCTGGTGGTGTTATACAGCGCAGATAATGCGAGCTGGGGGCAGCCGTTGAAGCAGATGTTCAACATCGTGGTGGCGCTGTCTTGTAT
>JBAQWL010000197.1:0-8247 GCA_049298895.1 Gallionella sp. | reverse complement strand
GTGTAAAGATGAACTTTAGGATTGGTGCGCACCATGGTTAAGCGATTTGGTGGGATTTCCCTGGCTTTGTCGGGCTTGGCACTTAGTGCGGCGGTGTACTATTTCTCGGATTCGCCCCCCTCCGAATATCGCGCATTGCAAGAAAATCCTCGACGCGGGGGGCAGTACAGTGACGGGCAAGAGCCAATCACGCCGATACCACTTGAATTGAAACTAGATACGCGTAAGGTCGCGCTGGGGCGGCGCTTATTTTACGACCCACAGCTTTCTCACGACAATACCATCTCTTGTTCGACCTGCCATGATCTGGCTAGGGGAGGAGTGGATGGTTTACCGTTCCCGGTTGGGATCGGTAAGAAACAGGGAGACATCAACACACTGACCGTGTTTAACAGCGGTTTCAATTTCAGGATGTTCTGGGACGGGCGCGCGACATTATCGGAAGATCAGATGGATTTCTCGCTGCACTATTCCGGTGGAATGGCTACAACCTGGCCAGAAATCATCGCTAAGCTAGAAAAGGAAGCGGCTTATCGCCGCGATTTTGCGGCTATCTATCCAGAAAATATCCAGCCATCGAGCGTCAAGGATGCGATCATAACTTTCCAGCGTTCCTTGATCACCCCGAATGCAAAATTTGATCATTTTTTGCGTGGCGACAAGCTGGTATTGGATAAGGACGAGCGGGCTGGTTATGAGTTGTTTAAAAGTCTTGGCTGCATTAGTTGTCACCAAGGCATGAACGTGGGCGGCAATATGTACGAAAAACTCGGCATACTTGACGATTATTTTTCGCATCGTGGTAACGTTCGGCAAGTTGACTTCGGTCGTTATAACGTCACCGGGATCGATGAGCATCGCTACGAGTTCCGTGTGCCGTCATTGCGCAATGTGGCTTTAACTGCACCTTATTTTCACGACGCTTCAGCAGGCACACTGGAGCAGGCGGTCGCCGTCATGGGAAAATATCAGTTGGGCGTGATTATAAATGCTAATGAAGTCACCAAGATCGTGAAGTTCCTCAATACCCTAACCGGCATATATCAGGGTGAGACAGGCAAATGAGCCGATCCATCAAAAGCCGATTTATCGAAGGGAATATCCGGCAACTGATTATTTTTGCCTTCATATTATCGGGCTTGCTGTATATTTTTATCAAAGCGCAACCGGTCGACTCTGCCCTACACAATACTTTAACGATGGAACTGCGCGAACTGCAAGCGAGCGATTCCCAGTTGGGAGAGGCGGCATTGCACCACCACCAGCAGTTGCTCCATAACTACGACGAAGTTGTTGCCATCATGCAGCGCATGCAGGCGCTTGGTGCTCTGCTTGCTCCGCATCAGCAGGCTGTCTCTTTGCGGGATGCGCCGGAGTTCAGACAGGAAATGAACGCTGTGCAGCAACGGATTGAGCAGAAGGCGGTCGCGCTGGAAAAATTCAAATCTCATAACGCGGTGCTGAAGAACTCGTTCATTTATTTGCCCCGCATGGTCGACGCTGTGCAAGCGCAAATATCCCCCCTAAACAGTGGGTGGTATGAGATATTCGAAATGCTGCTGCGCGATACGCTGTTGCTGACTGTCAATCAAAGTAGTAGTGCACGGGATAAACTGGCACGGACTATAGTTACGATCGATCAGATTATCCCCACTATGCCCAAACGCGTCAAAGCGTCGGCTGAACTGGCATCTCGTCATGCCAAGCTGATACTGGAGCGTGAAAATCTGATGTCGGGTCTGCTCATGGAACTGAGTTCGCGGGGTGGGCATCATGTAGGGGCCGAGCTTGAGCAGTATTACCTGAATTATTATCACGCGCAGCAACTTACATCGTCCAGATACCGGTTACTCTTATTATTGGCAACAATGTTGATGCTGTGCTACACCCTTTATGCATATTATCGAATGAAGAAGGAAGAGCTGCAGTTGCGCATCGCTGCTACAGCTTTTGATACGAACGAAGGTATCATCATCACCGATCTGGATAGACGCATCCTGCAGGTCAATCGCGCATTCACACATTTGACTGGCTACAGTGCTGAAGAGGCGATTGGCCAGACCCCAGACCTGCTCAAGTCCGGGAAGCATGATGCGGAGTTTAACCGTCGCATGTGGGAAGCTATCGACTTCGACAAATATTGGCAGGGAGAAATCTGGAGTCGACGCAAGAATGGCGAGATTTATCCGGCATGGCTTACTACCACTGCTGTAACCGATGTACAAGGCCGAGTGTCGCATTATGTCTCGGTGTTCACCGACATTACGCAGCGCAAAGAGGCTGAAGAGCAGATACACCAGCTTGCTTTCTACGATTTGCTTACCCAATTACCCAACCGCAGGCTGCTGATAGACCGCTTGCGTCATACCATGGCATCAGGCACGCGTAGCGCCGATCATGGCGCGATCCTGTTCATTGACCTCGACAATTTCAAGACGCTCAATGACACCAAGGGGCATGATGTAGGCGACCTGTTATTGATCGAAACCGCACGACGGCTTCAAGAATGTGTGCGTAGCGGGGATACCGTTGCACGTTTTGGTGGTGACGAGTTCATCGTCATGCTCGAAGGGCTGGGTGTTGACGAAGGGCACTCGGCTGCGCAGGCGAGAGCGGCGGGTGAAAAGATACGCGAGTCCCTCAGTCAGCCTTTTCGGCTGCGGGAATTCGAGCATGAAAGCTCGTGCAGTATTGGCATCTGCCTGTTTTGTGCTAACGAAATCTCTGTGGATGACTTACTCAGGCGCGCCGATACGGCTATGTATGAGGCTAAAACTTCTGGCCGTAATGCGCTACGTTTCTTCGACCCGGCCATGCAGGACGCACTTGAAATCCGTGCCATGCTTGAGGTTGACCTGCGCCGCGCACTTGCCCTGGAGCAGTTCGAATTGTTCTATGAGATACAGGTAGATTCCACCAACCGCCCTATTGGGGTCGAAGCGTTGCTGCGCTGGATCCATCCAATACGAGGCACAATATTGCCTGGCGAATTCATTCCACAGGCCGAGGAGAGCAGGCTGATTCTGCCTATAGGCCTGTGGGTGCTGGAGACGGCTTGTGCACAGATCAAGACATGGGAAGGAGGTACGCTGGCATGTGAATTACCGGTGGCCGTCAATGTAAGTCTGCGACAGTTCAACCAACCAGACTTCGTTAGTCAGGTACGCGAAGTCCTCAAAAAAACTGGTGCCGATCCGACTCGACTCAAGCTTGAACTGACCGAGAGTGTGGTGATGGGCAACTTCAATCAAGCTGCCGCCAAAATGCATGAACTCAAAAAAATCGGCGTGAGTTTTTCCATGGATGATTTCGGTGCAGGCTATTCATCGCTGGCCTGTCTGACACGGCTTCCGTTAGATCAAATCAAAATTGATCAAACCTTTGTGCAAAACATTGATATAAAACCTGCTAATGCGACCATCGTGCAGACAATCATCGGCATGAGCCATAGTCTGGGAATGGAGGTAATTGCAGAAGGGGTGGAGACAGTTGAGCAACGTGCATTCCTTAATCAAGCTGGTTGTACTGCTTATCAAGGATATTTATTCAGTCCGCCAGTCCCCTTGGAGCAGTTTGAAAATTTGTTGCTGAACGGTGATTTTGCGCAATATCCGGTTGAAGCGAGAGGGTACACCGCACTGCTACGATTTTGAAGGCAAGTTGAATTTGCGGTATCATTGCGCCCTACGAAAATCATTTGTCCGGGCACCCGCATGACCAAGTACATCTTCATCACCGGCGGTGTGGTTTCATCCCTGGGGAAAGGCATCGCGGCGGCTTCACTCGCGGCCATCCTCGAATCGCGCGGGCTGAAGGTGACAATGCTCAAGCTTGACCCCTATATCAACGTCGATCCGGGCACCATGAGTCCGTTTCAGCATGGTGAAGTATTCGTCACCGAAGACGGTGCTGAAACCGATCTCGATCTGGGACATTACGAGCGCTTCATTTCCGCCAAGATGCGCAAGGCCAACAATTTCACCACCGGGCAGATATACGACAGCGTGATCCGCAAGGAGCGGCGCGGCGAGTATCTGGGCAAGACAGTGCAGGTGATCCCGCATATCACCAACGAAATTCAGGCATTTATCGAGCGTGGTGCAGCAGCTTCTCATGATGGTAAAGCCGATGTGGCGATCGTCGAAATCGGCGGCACAGTAGGTGACATCGAGTCGCTGCCTTTCCTCGAAGCCGCGCGCCAGATGGGTCTGCGCATGGGGCGCAATCAGGTGGCTTATGTGCATCTTACGCTGGTGCCCTACATTGCTACCGCCGGTGAGTTGAAGACCAAGCCGACCCAGCACAGTGTGCAGAAATTGCGCGAGATCGGTATTTTCCCCACCGCCTTGATCTGTCGTGCTGACAGGCCGATCCCAGACGATGAGCGCGCCAAAATTTCGCTGTTCGCCAATGTGCGCGAAGAGGCGGTAATCTCGATGTGGGATGTGGATACCATCTACAAGGTTCCGAAAATGCTCAATCAGCAAGGCCTGGATCGCATCGTCTGCGAAGATCTGGCGCTCGATCTGCCGCCTGCTGACCTGTCAGTGTGGACGAAACTGGTGGACGCGCTGGAAAATCCGCAGCACCATATAACTATAGGCATGGTCGGGAAGTATGTAGATCTGACCGAATCTTACAAGTCGCTGATTGAGGCATTGCGCCATGCCGGGATTCATACCGCAACCAAAGTGAACATCGAATACATCGATTCCGAAGCGCTGGAAAATGCCGGCACTCAAGGTTTGGCCAATTTTGATGCGATCCTTGTGCCGGGTGGCTTCGGCAGGCGCGGCACGGAAGGGAAGATCACCGCTATCCGTTTCGCGCGCGAGAACAAAGTGCCGTATCTCGGTATTTGTCTGGGTATGCAACTGGCGGTGATCGAATTTGCACGCAATGTTTCTGGCATGAGCGACGCGAACAGCACAGAATTCTATCCGGAAACCGAGCATCCAGTGGTGGCGCTGATCACCGAATGGCGCGACCGTGATGGCAAGGTAGAAACTCGCAGTAACGATTCAGATATGGGCGGCAGCATGCGCCTCGGTTCGCAACGTTGCCCGGTCAGATCAGGCACACTGGCACACCGTATTTACGGTGAAGAGGTGAACGAGCGACATCGACATCGTTATGAAGTGAACAATCATTATGTGCCGGATATGGAAAAAACTGGGCTGATAATTTCCGCTCGCACGCCCTCCGAGAGATTACCTGAGATCATGGAGTTGCCCCAGTCCATGCACCCATGGTTCGTCGGTGTGCAATTTCATCCCGAGTTCACTTCCACACCACGCACCGGGCATCCGTTATTCAAGTCATTCGTTGAAGCGGCGCTGCAACGTCAGGCGATGCAAAATAAAGAAAGTGTGGAAGTATGAAGTTATGTGATTTCGAAGCTGGCTTAAGCCATCCGCTTTTTCTGATCGCAGGGCCGTGCGTGATTGAGTCGCAGCAAATGGCTATTGATACTGCAGGAAAATTGCAAGAAATCTGCAGCGAGTTGAATTTGAGCTTGATCTACAAATCTTCCTACGACAAGGCTAATCGCAGTTCGGGGAAGTCTTTTCGTGGTTTTGGCATGGATGTGGGATTGAAGATACTCAATGAAGTGAAAGTGCAACTCGGTGTGCCAGTGTTGACCGATGTGCATAGTATCGAAGAGATCGCGCCAGTGGCGGACGTGGTTGATGTGCTGCAAACTCCTGCGTTTCTGTGTCGTCAGACCGACTTTATTCATGCGGTGGCAAAATGCGGTCGTGCGGTTAATATCAAAAAGGGACAGTTCCTGTCTCCCTGGGATATGAAAAACGTGGTGGATAAAGCTCGCGAGGCCAGCGGTAGAGATAATATCATGGTGTGTGAACGCGGTGCGTCATTCGGTTACAATAACCTGGTTTCTGACATGCGCTCGCTGGCAGTGATGCGCAACACCGGCTGTCCGGTTGTGTACGATGCCACGCACTCGGTGCAGTTGCCGGGCGGGCAGGGCACAGTCAGTGGCGGGCAGCGCGAATTTGTGCCGGTGCTGGCGCGTGCCGCAGTGGCGGCGGGTGTTTCCGGATTGTTTATGGAAACCCATCCCGATCCGTCCAAGGCAATGTCGGACGGGCCCAACGCCTTCCCTTTAGGACATTTAAAGTCGTTGTTAAAGACTTTGATGGTGTTGGATGAGGCAGTCAAACGACAGGGTTTGATCGAAGAAAAAATTGATTTAAGTAACATTTAGAAGACGGAAAAAGGAAAAGGAAATGAGCGCAATTGTCGATGTGATCGCCCGTGAGATTTTGGATTCGCGCGGTAACCCAACTGTTGAAGCAGACGTGTTGTTGGAGTCCGGCGTAATGGGACGTGCTGCCGTGCCGTCCGGTGCATCAACTGGCGAGAAGGAAGCAATGGAGTTGCGCGATGGCGACAAGCAACGCTATCTGGGCAATGGCGTGTTGAAGGCGGTGGAATATGTGAACACAGAAATCGCAGAAGCCATTATCGGCCTGGATGCTGTCGAGCAAGCCTTCATCGACCATACTATGATTGAGCTGGACGGCACCGAAAACAAATCTCGCTTGGGTGCCAATGCGATATTGGCGGTGTCTATGGCAGTGGCACGTGCCGCCGCTGAAGAAAGCGGCTTGCCGCTGTATCGATATCTAGGTGGATCGGTCAGGATGGAAATGCCGGTGCCGATGATGAACATCATTAACGGTGGTGCGCACGCTAACAACAACATCGATATGCAGGAATTCATGATCATTCCCGTCGGCGCGCCTAGCTTCCGTGAAGCTGTACGTTACGGTGCAGAAGTGTTTCATGCGTTGAAAAATATTCTGGATAAAAAAGGTATGCCCACTACCGTGGGTGATGAGGGCGGATTTGCACCAGATCTTCCAAGCAATGAAGCCGCTTTGCAGTTGATCGTGCAGGGCATCGAGGCAGCGGGCTACGTACCGGGAACTGATATAGCGATAGGGGTTGACTGTGCCAGTTCGGAATATTATAAAGATGGCTTTTATCACCTCGCTTCTGAAAAGCTGAAACTGACTTCGGCGCAGCTCGTAGATTACCTTGCCAACTGGACGGATAAATATCCGCTGATCAGCATTGAAGATGGCATGAGCGAAACTGACTGGAGTGGTTGGAAACTGTTGACTAAACGTCTGGGCAAAACCATACAGTTGGTGGGCGATGACGTGTTTGTCACCAACACCAAGATTTTCCGTGAAGGCATCAGCCAGGGATTGGGAAACTCCATCCTTATCAAAATTAACCAGATCGGCACATTGACCGAAACCTTCGCGGCCATCGAGATGGCAAAGCGTGCTGGTTACACCGCAGTCATCTCGCATCGCTCTGGCGAAACCGAAGACACCACCATTGCCGACATCGCAGTCGCTACCAACGCATTGCAGATCAAGACCGGCTCGATGTCGCGTTCTGATCGGATGGCGAAATATAACCAGTTGCTGCGCATCGAGGAAGATCTGGGTGACACCGCCTCCTATCCGGGGCGAGACGCATATTATCAATTAGGGTAATGCGTGCGTTTACACTGATACTGGTTGCCTTGCTGCTGCTATTGCAGTACCCGCTATGGATCGGCAAAGGCAGCTGGTTGAAAGTTTTAGATTTAAACCGGCAACTTGAAACTCAGCAGCAGGTCAATCAACAGACTCAGGCGCGCAACGCGTTACTAGATGCAGAAGTCCTTGATCTCAAGCAAGGCACAGCCGCCATTGAAGAACGTGCGCGCAGTGAATTCAATATGATCAAAAGCGACGAAGTGTTCTATCAGATTATTGAAAGTCCGTCAGTGCAGTCGTCTGAAAAATGGACAATGCCACCAGCGGATGCAACTATCTCTGGTGATCACAAATAGTATTTAATTGATGCTTAGATTGGCTGCCGGATGATGTTCTTCCAGAGTTAAACCGCATTTAAGTTTGCAGCGCTGAAATTATTTGAAGTGATTCAACGTCAGCTAACGACACAATATAATCACTTTGTCTTGTTTTCAGTGATACCAATCACAGCTGGCAGGTAGCTGCCAGAGAAGTGAGCGGAGTCCGAATTTAGTGGACGGGCAAGTCGACTGAATTATGCCGCAAATTGTTGCTGGTTTGCGAAATCAGCGGGTGCTTGATTGCCGATTTTCGCATGACGTCGGATGCGATTGTAAAACACCTCGATGTATTCAAAGACGACCTGCCTGGCTTGCTCACGGGTGGCGAAGCGGCAGTGATGCAAGCT
>JBAQWL010000196.1:0-1551 GCA_049298895.1 Gallionella sp. | reverse complement strand
TGTCCACCCAGCGCGCCATTGTGCTGATGGAAGAATACGGCGTCGAGACAGCGCACGGTCTGGTGCAGGCACCCAAGGGTTTATTGACTCGCCAGACTGTCAACCGTTACCTGTTGTTTTGGCACCTTGACCAGCCACATCTGACGCGTGAGCCGGCAGCTGTTCGTTTCACAGCCAACGGCTCGAAGCTGAGCGGTGTAAAAAAACATTCATTTGTTGGACTCGACGGGCGAATGGAAAGACTGCCGGGGCTGTCACATTAAGCCCGACCTGGTGCTGATTTACCAGAAACCGGACGATGACACCATGCGGCTGGTGCGGCTCGGATCGCATAGCGAACTTGGGTTGTAAAACCATAAAAAAGGGCATCCGAAGATACCCTTTGTTCAGCCATTGGCCGTGTGTCACGTGGGCAACGAGTTGCCCACTCTACCCGGCTACTTGACTAATAATGGTCACGGCATTGCGCAATCAATATCGCATCATTTTCGACCGCGTACACCAAGCGATGACAATCATCAATACGGCGCGACCAGAAGCCTGATAACTGATGCTTAAGCGGCTCCGGTTTGCCGATGCCGGCAAAAGGGTCACGCTCAATATCGCGGATAAGCTGATTGATGCGTTTGAGAATGGCTCGGTCGGTCGTTTGCCAGTACAGATAATCCTCCCATCCCTTAGCCGCAAACTTAATCATCTGCCAGTACTCTGGACTCGCCACCGCCATTACGAAGTTCTTCAACCGCCTCTATCAGGCGCTTTGCCCCTTTCGGATTACGCAGCAGGTATGTCGTTTCCTCCAAGGCATGGTAATCGTCCAGGGACATGATGACGACCGGTTTGCCGCGCTGGCTGGTGATTACCACCGGTGCGCGGTCGTCATTGACTCGGCGCATCACGTCAGCAAAGTGCTGGCGCGTATAGCTGTAGGTTAGGGTATCCATGGTTTACTCCGTTTTTGTGTTGCATTGTACATATCATAGCACACGCCAAACTTGGTGGCGACGCCCAAATAATTGCCCACGCGGATAGCGATGTCGTTTCCGGCGGGCGATAAAAAAGGGCATCCGAAGATGCCCTTTTGTTTGGCTGTTGGCCGTGTTCCGTGTGGGCAACGAGTTGCCCACCCCACCCGGCTGAGATGGTGCCGTTCGCCAGCGGTGGGGCGCAGCGGAACGGCGAGCCAGGGTAAGATTAGCCAAACAGTTCACTATGCGAGCCGAGGCGGGTCAGAATCAGCTTGTCGTCACCCACTTTCTTGTAGATTAGCAGCAGGTCGGGCTTGATATGGCATTCGCGGCACCCTGCCCATTCGCCGGTTAGGCCGTGGTCGCGGTAACTTGCAGCCAACGGCTGATCGAGCACCAGCGTACCAATAACCGGCTTCAAATCGGTGTCGAGCGTCGCCTTGTGCGGCCCTTTGCTTTCGCGCTTGAAGTCGCGCTTGAATGAACCCGGTGTATCAATCGTCCGCATTCAAGTCTGCCATCAAATCGTCTACGGTGGCGAAGGTTTTCACTTTCCCGGCGGCGAGTTCTGCCAGCGCCTTAC
>JBAQWL010000195.1:0-7032 GCA_049298895.1 Gallionella sp. | reverse complement strand
CAGCCGCCATGTGCAGGTTGCCGAAATGGTGCTGGAAAAGGCCAAACGCCTGGTCGAGCACAAAAAGGACGTGGTGATTCTGCTTGATTCCATCACCCGCCTGGCGCGGGCCTACAACACCGTGGTTCCTTCTTCCGGCAAGGTACTGACCGGCGGCGTGGATGCCAACGCACTGCACCGCCCCAAGCGTTTCTTCGGCGCGGCGCGCAACATCGAAGAAGGCGGCTCGCTGACCATCATTGCCACCGCGCTGGTCGACACGGGTTCGCGCATGGACGACGTGATCTACGAGGAATTCAAAGGCACCGGCAACATGGAGATCCACCTGGATCGCCGCATGGCCGAAAAGCGCATCTACCCGGCGATCAACGTCAACCGTTCCGGCACCCGCAAGGAAGAATTACTGATCAAGCAGGACATCCTGCAAAGGATCTGGCTGCTGCGCAAACTGCTCTACCCGATGGACGAGCTGGAAGCGATGGAATTCCTGCTCGACAAGATCAAGGCAACCAAGAACAACGCGGAGTTCTTCGACTCCATGAAGCGTTAAAATTTAATACCTCGCAGGATGGATAAAGGCACATCGTGCCGTATCCACCCTGCCGCTCCTGGAGATGCCTACCCAAAATCTGCAACTATAGTTTACCCGCCGCTGGCGCGGTGAAACTATACTTGGCGGCTTGCAGCCACCTCCCATTCCGCAACACCATCTCGCAAATGTGCGGATTTAAAACCTTCCTTGCGCAACAGATCTACTGCATCAATCGCCATCAGACAATAAGGGCCACGGCAGTAGGCAACAATCGGCCTGTCCTTAGGCAGCTCCGCAAGCCGTTGGCGCAACTCGACGAGCGGAATGGAGCGTGCGAATGGAAGGTGTGCAGTTAAGTATTCCTCAGTGGGGCGCACATCCAGCACCACCACCACCCCGCGACGTGCCATTTTCAACAGGGTTGCGCGGTCATTGGGTACCAACTCGTCCGATTGCGTGGCGATTTTCTGCAATGCCATTTGCAGATCAACCAGACGCTTTTCGGCCAGGGAATGAATAGTCACCCATAAATCGGCCACTGCCTTGTCGGCGAGACTATAAAAAATGTTTTTGCCTCGCCGCTCAGTTTTGACCAGTTGTGCAAACCGTAACTCACGCAGATGGGCACTGGCCAGCTTCATGCTGATGGATGCCTCTCGCGCCAGCTTCTCCACCGTTTTTTCACCCTGACAAAGCAATTCAATCAACTCCAGCCGCTTCGGGCTGGAGAATACTTTGCCGATCCGGGCTACCTGTTCATACAGCAGGTCTTTAATTTTTCGTGCATTGTTCATGCAAATAATCTAATAAATAGTAGAGCGTACTCTAACGCAACAATGACAATGTTGTCCATATTGACTATTATTGCAAATTGTAGTTCAATTAATCTGCCTATTATTAGACTATTATCAATATTAAAGAGTTGGGCTGTCATGCTAGGAACCCATGGCAGCACTGGAAATATTACTGGTTCCAAACCTACGTAGCGGAGAAAAAAATGAAAATTATGAAAATATCGATTGCGTCTATGGTGTTCGTGCTAGCCACATCTGTTGCCCCGTTCGCATCGGCGGAACAAATAGGTGCTCAGAAGCCCCTCTATGAGCGACTAGGCGGACTCAAGGGTATTACGGTGGTGGTTGACCATTTCATCAACCGGCTCGTGGCAAACAAAACACTTAACAAAAATCCAGCGATCAATGCCGGACGAAAGAGTTCTCCCGCACCTTACCTGAAATTTCAGGTCTCTCAGCTTGTTTGCGAGGCCACCGGCGGGCCGTGCAAGTACACCGGAAAAGGAATGAAGGAGTCTCACGTTCACCTGAACATCACCGAGAAGGAGTGGAGCGTGATGGCCAATGTCTTTCAGAAAACCCTCGACAAATTCAAGGTTCCTGCAGCTGAGCAGAAAGAGTTGTTCGAAATTGTCGGCAAGCTCAAGGGCGATATTGTCATCAAGAAAGGGTAGGCTTCGGGCGGTGCTCACCTACTTTTCCTGACTCTGCGACCGAGAAAGACGCGTCGCAAGCGGCGCGTCTCTAGCCTTAAACGTTAGACGAGCGTATTGGAGCCGATGCTCACGCTATCATTTCTTACGGGTTCCATCACCATTGGGAGGAACGAAAATGGATACTGCAACAGTACACACAGGACGTGTCGACACGACTGCGCTCGAACAGAAGGTCAAGGCGATGTATCGCGATGTAGCCCTCGCTCCGCAGGGCGAGTTTCACTTCGAAATGGGACGTGTGCTCGCTGAGCGGCTCGGCTATGCGCCCGCCGACCTCGATGCCATCCCGAGTGAAGCCATTGAATCGTTTGCGGGCGTGGGCTACTACTTTGACCTCGCTCGCCTGAAGCCCGGCGAGACGGTGGTCGATTTCGGCAGCGGGTCGGGGATGGACAGCTTTATCGCCGCCGGCAAGGTCGGCAAGACTGGCAGCGTGATCGGCGTCGACATGACCGACGAACAGCTCGCCAAAGCGGAGCGCCTGCGCGCCGCGGCGGGATTCGGCAACGTCACCTACCGCAAGGGCTACATCGACGCGACCGGACTTGCCGACGCCTCGTGTGACGCGGTCATCAGCAACGGCGTGATCAACCTTGCGCCGGATAAAAGGACCGTCTTCCGCGAGGCCGCGCGCCTGCTCAAGCCGGGAGGGCGGCTTGCCCTCGCCGACATCGTCACCGAAACGCAGCTGCCTGAGGGCATCACCTGCGATGCGACGCTCTGGGCCGCTTGCATCGGGGGTGCGATGCAGGTTGACGATTACACTTCGGCGATCAAGGCAGCAGGGTTGCGCGTTACGAAAGTGAAGGACAACCCGCAGTACCTGTTCATTTCGAAGAACGCCCAAGGTGCAGCGCGCAAGTATGGCGTGAAGAGCATCTCGCTTGTCGCGACGAGGGATTGAAGTCGCTGCGGTCGGGTGAGCTTGGGTAGGACATTGCTAGCACATTGTTGCCATCCGAGTTTGATCGGATGACGCAACCGCTGCTTCTTGATCAAACATACATCTTTGCAGGGCTAATAGTTGTTTGACTGTTAATTGTTATCAACACGCGGGGCTGCCATGAAAACTTTATTCATTCTCAACGATGCCCCATACGGCAGCGAGCGCACCTACAATGGTCTGCGTCTGGCCGGGGCGATTGCCAAGCAGGAGGGCAGCGAGGCGCGGGTATTTCTGATCGGCGATGCCGCTTCATCCGCGCATCGCAACCAGAAAGTGCCGCAAGGTTTCTACAACATTGAAGTCATGCTCGGCAACGTGATCCGCCACGGCAGCAAGGTCGGCATCTGCGGCACCTGCATGGACGCTCGCGGTCTTGCCGACAGCGAGCTCGCCGAAGGCACCCACCGCAGCACGCTTGCAGAGCTTGCCGAGTGGACGGCATGGTCTGACAAGACGTTGGTGTTCTGATCATGGGACGCACTGTCATTGTATTGGGTGCCGCTATATGTTGGACTGGTCGCCGCCGAGACGCTCAGGAAACTGCTGCCGAACTCCGACCGCGTCATCGCGGTGGATCGCGCCGACCGGCATTTCTTTCCACCATCGCTGTTATGGCTGATGGTCGGCGACCGCAAACCGGAAGACTTCACCCGCTCTTTTGACCGGCTGGAGAATCGTGGCGTGGAGCTGCGCCGGGGCAACGTCACCCGTATTGATCCGGTGCACAAGGAAGTCGAGATCGACGGCCAGTCACTCACCGCCGATGCCTTGGTGATCGCGCTGGGTGCCGACTATACGCCCGAGGCAATTCCCGGGCTGGCGGCGGGACTGAACATCTACACCATGGAAGGCGCCAGCGCCATCCATGATGCCTTCGCCCGTTTCGAGGGCGGGCGCATCATGCCTTCGCCCGTTTCGAGGGCGGGCGCATCGTCATTCTCACTGCTGCACCCATGAACAAATGCCCGGCGGCTCCCTACGAGGCGGCACTGCTGGTGGACGCATTTCTGCGCAAGCATGGTCTGCGCGACAAGACGACCATCGAGTTCTTCGCCGCCGAACCCCGTCCGATGTTTGTGGCCGGTCCCGCAGTGGGTGCCGCCGTGCGCGGCATGGTCGAGACACAGGGCGTCGCCTACCATCCCGAGCATCAGGTCAAGGAGGTCGATGCGGCGGCGCGCCATATCACCTTCGCCAACGGCGCCGCCGCCGAATACGACCTGCTGCTTTATGTTCCGCCGCATCGGGCGCCGGCAGTGGTGCGCGAAGCGGGACTCACCAACGAGGCAGGCTGGATTCCGGTGGATAGACACACATTGCAGACGCAGTTCGAGGGCGTCTTCGCCATCGGCGACATTACTTCTATTCCGCTGAAGATGGGACGTCCGCTGCCCAAGGCCGGTGTCTTCGCCCACGGCCAGGCCGAGGTGGTGGCGAACAACATCGCCCATGCCTGGACCGGCCGGGGCGCGCCGCGAAAATTCGCCGGAGAGGGTATGTGTTTCATCGAAACCGGCAATGCACGCGCCGGCATCGGCAAGGGCAATTTCTACGCCGAGCCGATGCCACAGGTGAAAATGCGCGGGCCGAACCTGTTCTGGCACCTAGCCAAGATACTGTATGAGAAGTACTGGCTGTATCGGCATTTCTGACGATATAGCGTTTCAACAACGAAAAGGAAGCAGCTATGTTTTTCAAACAGCTCGCAACCAGGGAATCCACCCTGTCATATTTCTTCGGTTGCGGCGGCAAGGGCAAAGGCGTGGCGGTGGATGTGATCGCGGGTGACGAGGAATGGTTCATCGAGGAAGCCAAAAAAGCGGGCGTTCCCATCAACTATGTTATCGATACCCACGTCCATGCCGATCACTACTCGGGTGGGCGCAAACTCGCCCAGATGGCTGGCGCGCCATACTGTCTGCATGAGTCGGACAAGGACATCGTTAAATTCAAATTTGAACCCATGCGAGATGGACAACTGCTCGACATCGGAAATGTCGAGGTCAAGGTGCTGCACACGCCGGGTCATACGTATGACAGTATTTGTCTGCTGGTATCCGACAAGCGCCGCACCGAGGCGCCTTGGTTCGTGATCACCGGTGACACTCTGTTCGTTGGAGCGGCCGGGCGGCCTGATCTCGCAGGAAAGGAGCGCGAGATGGCTGCGATACTCTACGACAGCCTCCACGCCAAGCTGCTGTCGCTGTCCAATGAAGTGGAAATTTTCCCCGGCCATCAGGCGGGCAGTGTTTGCGGCGCAGGATTATCAGGCAAGCCCTCTTCCACCATCGGCTTCGAGAAGCGCTGCAATCCGGGACTCAAGATGGACAAGATCACCTTCATCGAATCATTGATCAAAGAAATTCCGCCGCGCCCAACCGAGATGGATAGGATCGTCGCAGCGAACATATCCGCTTGACGATGAGTTCAGGCAACTTCTCCCACGGCATCCGCGCCAACCTCGACCAGTTCCTGCACCAACTTCTGCAAGTCCTGCTGGTGGGTTTCACCATCGGCATGATGCGCACTGTAATTCCGGCGCTCGCCGAATCCGAATTCGGTGTTCCGAAAAACTCCTTCATGCTGCTCACCGCCTTCGTCGTCGCGTTCGGCTTCGTCAAAGGCACGCTCAATTTTGTGGCCGGAAGATTATCTGAACGCATCGGCCGGAAGAAGGTGCTGCTGCTGGGCTGGCTGGTGGCGATCCCGATCCCGCTGTTGGTTTATTTCGCGCCGTCGTGGAGCTGGATCGTGGCCGCTACGGTATTGCTCGGTATCAACCAAGGGTTGACCTGGTCGATGACGCAAACTGCCAAACTCGACATCACCCGTTCCGACCAACGCGGTTTGACCATCGGTCTGAACGAGTTTTCCGGCTATATCGGATTGGCGATTGCAGGTATCGCCACTGCCTATCTGGCAACGGTGCTCGGCGCGCGCACCGGACTGCTGGTGTTCGGTCTGGCGACAGTACTGCTCGCCATCCTGCTCACCCTGCTTTGGGTAAAGGACACTTTGCCTTGGGCTAAACTGGAAGCTGCCAAACACGCCACTGCACATTCCACAGGCACGATGCCACGCTATCCGGCCAACATCAGCGCACAGCCGACGACTTGGGAGGTGTTCACACTGATGTCGTGGAGAGACAAACGCATGGCTGCCATCTGCCAGGCAGGACTGGTAGAAAAGTTCGTCGATGCGCTGGTCTGGGTGTTCTACCCGGTGTACCTCTACCAGCGTGGCATGAGTCTGCCCGACATCGGCTGGATAGTTGGCGTCTATGGATTCGTCTGGGGTGGCTCGCAAATTTTCACCGGCAAATTGTCCGACCATATCGGTCGCCACAAGCCCAACGTGTGGGGCATGTGGATATGCGGCGCAGGCGTGGCGATGATGCTGTGGAATGATGGCGCGGTTTGGTGGTCGTTTTCTGCCGCCGTTTCTGGTTTTGGCATGGCATTGCTGTATCCGAATCTTTCTGCTGCCGTGGCCGACATTTCCCACCCGAACTGGCGCGGCTCGGCCATCGGCATCTATCGCTTCTGGCGTGACCTGGGTTATGGTATAGGCGCGCTGGGACTGGGTATCGCCGCACATTTCAGTGGCACAGCGGATGCGGCGTTCTGGTTCGTCGCAATCTCGATGTTCATGTCCGGCCTGCTGCTCTGGATTTGTGGCGAGGAGACGCATCCCCTCATCAATACACAACCGCCCCTCTAGCCGAATCCATGCGATTTGGCTCCCATGAGCCTGAAAAAATGGTTTTGACGGGTGGGGATATTTAGGTATAATCCGCGCCTTCGCAAAAAATCGCCCCAAAAACACAATAGTAATCGAGGTTGTTATGTACGCAGTCATTAAAACCGGTGGTAAGCAATATCGCGTCACATCCGGCGAAACCCTGAAAATCGAAATCATCCCCGGCGCCGTGGGCAGCCCCGTCGTGCTGGACGAAGTGCTGATGGTCGCTGACGGCGACAAGTTGTCTGTGGGCAAGCCTTTGCTGACCAGTGCCTCGGTGAAAGCGACCATCGTGTCGCATGG